>JACQSB010000023.1 GCA_016206175.1 Candidatus Uhrbacteria bacterium
ATATCACCGGCATCTACCAATGGATGGTCGGTGTTGTTGCGATCCTCGCCGTAGTCGCTTTAATGGTCGGCGGCGTGATATGGATGCTTGCCGGCGGCAGTAAGGGTAGAGTTGATTCTGCCAAAAAGACCATCACCAACGCTCTCGTGGGGCTCCTCCTTGCGCTCGGATCCTATCTTTTCTTATGGACCATCAGCCCGCAACTGGTACAATTTCGGCCGATCATTTTGCCGATGGTTAAAGAAATAACACTCGCGATCGTCGGTAGAAACGTCACGCCCGGACAAGAAGGGAAAGTGGAAGAATTCAATTCTATGGCATGTCCAGCAGCGTCAGAAACGGAATTCGACGCCTATTTCACTGCTTACTACACTCCCCCATACGGATCAAAAGGCAACTATGAAGATTTCTGGTGCAATATCGCCATGCAATGCTATTGTCCCAATAACAACAAACGAGATAAATCGCGTATTTGCCAAACAGCGAGTGGGTACCAGTGGCATCCGTGCGTTGAATTTCCTCAAGGAACGCCGTATTGTACCAGCACCTCAAGCGGCAGACCACCGCAAGCAAATTATTCTCTTGCCGCTGACCAGACGTGTTTCAAAAAGGGGTGTAAGCTTGAGGTAGATGGAAATACGTATGAAGTGCAAGATAAAGGTGATTTGATTAAAGGCCGTCATTTTGATCTTTATGCGGGTGATAGCTTGCAAAATGCCGACTTTAGCGGTGTTAAACGAGTGAAAATCCTCAATCCAAATGAATGTCTTAGATAATTTGCATCTGTTATGAATGCAGTGATCTACATCTGCTCCTCGTGCGACGCGCAAAGTTCCAAATGGGCGGGACGCTGCCTCGAATGCGGGGCATGGGGCACTCTTGCCGAACAGACATCGGACGGAAAGAAAAAATCGGATGCTAAAAGAATACCGGCGTCTCAAACTGTCCCGTTCGCGGAAATTGACCATGTAAAAACGCCTCGGATCAAAACCGGGATGGATGAGGTTGACCAAGTATTGGGCGGAGGAATTGTACCCGGCAGTTTTATCCTGCTTGGCGGTGAGCCGGGGATAGGAAAATCAACGATCCTTGCAGAGATAGCGCTGAAACTTGAAAACGTCCTGTACTGCTCGGGAGAAGAATCCGGCGAGCAAATCAAGCTCAGGCTCGATCGTATTATCGGCGCAAAAGGAAGAATACCGCCAACACTCCGCTATGTGGGTGAGACGGTCTGCGAAAAAGTCTGCGCAACGATACAAGAAAAAAAACCTGCGCTTGCCATCGTAGATTCAATCCAAACCATCGCCTCCAATGATGTGGATTCCGAGGCGGGAAGCATCGGACAAGTACGCGCTTGTACGGTCAAACTCCTCCAGACCGCAAAAGAGTGCACCGTGCCTATCATCATCACCGGCCATGTGACGAAAGAAGGCGCGGTCGCAGGCCCCAAGACGCTCGAACATCTCGTTGATACCGTGCTCTATTTGGAGGGCGACAGCAATCATTATTTCCGTTTGCTCAAAACCGCAAAAAACCGCTTCGGTTCCACGAATGAAGTCGGTGTATTTGAAATGACGGAATCCGGACTCAAAGAAGTAAACAATCCATCCGCGGCATTCATCACGGATACCATGGATAACGTGCCGGGCACCTGCACAACCGTAGTTATGGAGGGAACGCGCGCGTTTCTGGTCAACGTGCAAGCACTTGCAAGCAAGACATACTTTGGCTATCCGCAGCGCCGCGCTGTAGGATTTGACGCAAACCGTTTGCAGCTCCTCATCGCGGTGTTATCAAAACGCCTCGGCCTCAATCTCGGTGACCAGGATATTCATATCAATGTCGTCGGCGGGCTCAAAATCAGCGAACCGGCAGCGGATGCCGCCGTAACGAGTTGTATTATTTCCGCATATAAGGGGAAGCTGTGCGACCCAAAGACGATATTTCTTGGCGAAGTCGGCCTCAGTGGCGAAGTTCGCACTCCGCCCGGCATGGACAAACGCCTGCGCGAAGCCGAAAAGCTTGGATTTACAACAGCCTATATTCCAAAACAAACAAAAAAAATCTTGTCATCACTGAAACTCATTGAGATGAAATCCCTTCGCGATCTGGAAATTTAATTACTTTGAATTACTCAAAATGCGCCTGGCGCTGAAAGGCATCGACACGATTTTTTAACTCCGGATATTCATCAAGCCTAACTACATACTGCTCCGCGAAGGAGCGTGTTTTTTTTATAAGCTCAACATCTGCTAGTGAAGCAAGAGTTACGAGTGGCATGCCGGATTGCCGTTCTCCGAATACATCCCCTTCTCCACGTAATTCTAAATCTTTTTCTGCCAGCGCAAATCCGTCGTTTGAAGATACTATTGCTTTGAGCCGCTGCTTGTTTTCGTGCGTCGCTTCCGTAGGAAGCAAAAAACAATAGGACTGATAGGCACAACGTCCAACCCGTCCCCGAAATTGATGGAGCTGGGCTAAGCCGAAACGTTCCGCGCCTTCGATGAGCATCACGGTCGCGCGCGGTATGTCAACCCCCACTTCAACTACGGATGTCGTCACTAACACATCGATATCGCCGGCTGCCATCGCGCTCATGACATGCTCCTTTTCTTTTTGTTTCATCTTGCCGTGCAATACGCCGAGACGCACAGAAGCAAGATCACTTTCCTGTAAGCGCTTTGACTCTTCACCCACGGAGCGCACACCAAGAGTATCAGACGGATCAATAAGAGGACATACAATAAACACCTGTCGTCCGTGCGCGATCTCCTTTTTTATAAAATCATATACCCACTGCCGATAGTGCTGCGGCACGATCTTTGTGATGATCTTTTTTCTGCCCCGCGGCGCACCGTGTATCAGAGAAATGTCTAAATCTCCATACACAGTCAAAGCAAGGGAACGCGGGATGGGCGTTGCGGTCATGGACAGTAAGTGCGGCATAACAGCATTATCATTTTTCTCGCAGAGAGCTTTGCGTTGCGCGACGCCAAACCGATGCTGTTCATCAATAATGGCAAGTGCGAGTTTTTTGAATATAATGTTAGGTTGGATCAACGCATGAGTACCGACGACAAGATCAATATCTCCATTTTGTATCTCTTGTAAAAGAGATTTCTTTTCTTTTTTCGTTCCCTGATTCCTGATCCCAGATTCCTTATTCCATTTCTTATAAGCCGATGATGTAAGCAGCGCGATCCGAACACCGATATTTTCATAGAACGTACAAAACGTTTCAAAATGCTGCACTGCCAATATCTCCGTCGGAGCCATCAAAACGCATTGATACCCTGACCGCACGGCGTTGAGAACTGCAAGCGCTCCAACAACAGTCTTTCCCGATCCGACATCGCCTTCCAGGAGCCGATTCATAGGAAAGTTTTTTTTGAAATCCTGTATGATTTCCCACGCAGCCTCTTTTTGGCTTTTCGTCAGGGCATAGGGAAGCGAGGAGATAAATTCACTTGTCTCTTTTTTATGGAATGAAATAGCATAGGCCGGCAGCCGAGCAACAGCCTTTCGCGAAACAAGGTTGCATAATTGCAGAATGAATAATTCCTCAAATGAAAAACGTCGTTTTGCTTTTTGCGCCTCTTCGATCGTTGCCGGGAAATGGATTGCTTCAAGCGCCTGGGGCAATGCAAGAAGTTTTTCCTGATCAAGGATTTGGGAGGGCAAATACTCGGAGAGCAAGAAACGAAAATCGTGCAGAGCTTTTTTTATAAGAGATCGTAATTGCTTCTGATGAAGCTGATGCGTGAGAGAATAGAGAGGGACAAGACGACCTGTATGAAGCGGCTCCGTGCCGGAAATAATCTTTTCATACATTGGACTTACGAGTGTAAGATCATAAAAATTATCACTCGTACGGCCCGACAAACTTAGGGTATCACCAACTTTGATATTCTTCACGATATACGGCTGATTAAACCAAATTACTTTTATACTGCCGCTCTCATCATCGACAAATGCTTCGGTTACAATTTTATGCGTCCGCCACGAGCGTCTGTTTTGTAAATGGGTAACAGTGCCGCGAATCGTTGCTGTCATGCGAGCTTTCAGATCCTTGATGGCATACAATTTTGTAAAATCATCAAAACGATACGGCAAATAAAAAATAAGATCACGAACAGTCGTAATCCCCAACTTCTGCAATTCCTTTTCCGTGGCTTTGCCTATGCCGCTTATGTTGGATACCGGCGCGTCGAGCATAAATTCGTCGCCTTTCCTTGCACCCGCGGGGAATCGAACCTCGATTACGGGATCCGCAATCCCGCGTCCTATCCGTTGAACGACGGGTGCAAAGAAAGAAGATGGAAAATATCCTACAGTTTCAGGAGTCTCGCGAGCGAATCCCAAAACGGCTCATATTTATGGTCGAGGTCCTCCTCGAGCCACATCTGTAAAAATCTTCGAAGAGTTTGCGGGTCTTGATCGCCGAGAGGCACTGGCAGAGTGGAACGAAATCCCGCCTTTTCCTGGACGTATAAAACATCATGCCCATCATCATTCTCAATTATTGAAAAAGTGTCAAGGGCGTGAAAGGGGTAATACTTATTACCCAGCTGTACTCCTTTTGCGTCAATCATGCACTGCACTTCTTGCGGATTGTGAATGTTATGCGTAAAAATGATAATCGTGGTGATAATCGTCAGAAGGCCAAACAAATAATTTTCCGTAGTATAGCTGTAGACAAGCAGTCCGGCGACTATGATACCTGCGGCCGCATACCATAGAATGCCACGCTCATATTTTTCATATTCATGGAATACCCATGAAAATGTTCTGTCCCTAAATTTTTGTGTCTGCTCTTCCATATATCATTTATACGCGTTGAGGAAACGGCTCCATGCGATTGCGTTTACTGACTTACCACAATCAGTATAGCACAGATCAAATCAATGCAAAAGGGGTTGCATAGGAAGGAAAAATGGGATATGGTGTGAGGAAATGAACGAGGTGTAAGCCGAGTAATGGAGAGGTGGCTGATCCCGCGTAGCGGGACCCCGCTACGCGGGGGTGGCTTTTCAAGTAGAGACCGTATGTATTATAGTTACATCTTGCAGAGCTGCAAAACAAAGCGATATTATATTGGGCATACAAACAATACGGAACTGCGACTCAGGAGGCACAACGACGGCAGAGTTTCTTCAACAAAAACGGATGTCCTTGGCAGATGGTCTATAGTGAATCATGGGAAACAAAAAAAGATGCGATAGCGAGAGAAATGGAAATCAAGAGATATAAAGGAGGGATTCTGTTTAAAAAGTTATTAGGTCTTTGGAAAGCTTAGACAATGGAGAGGTGGCTGAGTGGTCGAAAGCGGCACACTGCTAATGTGTTATGCGGCTTCAAAACCGCATCGGGGGTTCGAATCCCCCCCTCTCCGAATGTGATCTGTACCCCAAATTCATGACTGATTATCTTCCTTTTACGATACACGGAACTATCGTGCGCGGATCGCGGCAGGCTACTCGCCTTGGCTTCCCGACTGCAAATCTTGATTCACTGCCGGACGCTCCTCTGTCGCACGGAGTCTATACAGGAACTGCCACATGCCAACCTTTCTTTATAGAAACACCTTGCATAGTCTTTTATGGAAAACCATACACCCTTGATACAAACACCGACATACGCTTTGAAGCTCACATCATCAACGTGTCATTGCCCGATTTGTACGGCAAGACAATGACAGTGACGTTAGCAAACTATATCCGCCCAAACCAGCAATTTATCAATGTTGATGAATTGCAAAAGGCGATAAAAAAAGATATTACATGTTCACTGGCATCATACAAAGCGTTGGCGTAATTACTGCGCTTGAGAAAAAAAATAGCGCGGTTACGTGTACTATCAATCCTCTGTTGCGTCGAAAATGGAAAAAAGGCGAGAGTGTTTCAATAAACGGCATCTGTTCAACAATCATATCAGTGACAGGACATTCTTTCCTAGTTGCCTATATGCCGCACACGGTGCATCTCACGACAGTGAAACGATGGAAGAAAGGCACGCGCGTCAATATCGAGCCCTCGCTTAAAGCAGGGGATGAGATATCAGGACATTTCGTCACAGGGCATATCGATGGTGTAGCGCGCATTGTCGCGATGAAGTATGAGAAAGAACAAACAACGCTTTCTATACAAGTACCCCGGAAATTGCTACGCTATAGTATCCCTCGCGGATCGATTACAATCAATGGTGTGAGTCTGACAATTGCTTCGGTGAAGAACGCCAAAGTGACGGTCAAAATTACACCATATACCTTATCGCATACCACCTTACAGTATACAGAGCGAGGAGCATCTCTCAACCTTGAGATCGATATGCTCGCCCGTTACCTCTTATGGAAAAACTCACCGTCAAAAAAAAGAAAACGCGCATAGCGCTTGTTGTTGCTACTTTTCATACTTCTGTCATTGAAGTAATGGCAGCAGAGGCAAAAAAAACGATTGATGAGATGAACGGCCGCCTCGCATCATATACGGAAGTCCCGGGCGCGTATGAAATCCCGCTGGCAGTACAGCACGCTCTTCGCAATCCTCTCATCGATGCGGTAGTTGCTCTTGGCTCCATCGAGAAAGGAGAGACGCTGCATGGAGAAGTGATGGGGTACGTGGTGCATACCGCGCTCATGCGCTTGCAATTAGATTACGATAAACCGGTTGGGTTTGGCATCATTGGACCTGGAGCAACCACTGCACAAGCATGCAAGCGAGCTGCAGATACCGCACGCCGTGCCGTAGAGGCAGTATGCCATATGAATGCAGAGGGGATGACATGACATTTTTATGAAGTCATTACTCAAAAAAATCATTCCTCGCACCCTTATCAACTTTTTTTGGCACAAGCCGCTCGCTATAGCGGCTTGCGTTCGCTATGGCTTTCCGGCAAAAAAAATGATCATTGTCGGCATTGCAGGCACAAAAGGAAAAACAAGCACTGCCTACGCCATCAGCCATATTCTCGACGAAGCAAAAAAACCAAACGCTCTGATCTGTACAGCGGCTATCAAAATCAACGGACAAGAGAGCCCGAATACAGTAAAAATGACATCGCCAAATCCGTGGTTTCTGAACCGCTTCCTTTCGGAAGCATACGAGAAAGGCTGCCGATACGCGATCATAGAGGTATCATCACACGCGATAGACCAACATCGTGTGTTGAGCATACCATTTGCTGTTGTAGTGCTCACCAATCTCTACCCTGACCATCTTGAATACCACAAAGACGCTTTGGAATATCAGCAGATCCATCGGCGGATCGTATCAGGGGAGACTACTCTCATACTAAACGCGGAAGATACAGTGACTCGCAAATTCCGCGCGACTCCCAAACAGAAAATCTATGTGACACAGGAGGGGCCGCTTGCAAAGACACTAAACGAAACCGAGATTCCTCTCATGGCCGGCGTGCAGCGTTTCAACCTCTATGCCGCTGCAGCAACCGCGCTCTTCTTAGGCTGTGCTCCAGAGACAATATCACACGCTCTACAATCACTCACTGCAATTCCCGGAAGATTCGAACATATCAAAGAAGGACAGCCGTTTGATGTGATTGTTGATTACGCTCATTCGCCTGTTTCTCTAACCGCCTTTTTCCAATCTCTGGCAGTCGATTCCCATAAACCTGTCATTGCTGTTTTTGGCGCTTGCGGCGAACGGGACCCACACACCCGAGCAGAAATGGGATCAATCCTTGACCAATTCGCAGATATCATCATTGTGACGAATGACGATCCTTACGGAGAGGATCCAAATAAAATAGCCGCCGAGTTGATCGGCGGCATTCCTCATAAAACGGAAGGGGGTAATCTGTATACGATACTCGACAGAAAAGAAGCGATCGCGAAAGCGTTATCGCTCGCGTCTCCATATGCAACTGTCTGTATACTTGGAAAAGGAGCAGAACAATTTCAAGTCTTTAACCATACAAAGATTCCTTGGGATGATCGGCAAGTCGTACGGGAGCTTCTTCGTTTGACGAATTACCGTGCGCAAACACAAGGCCAATGACATCAGTTACACCCGCTGACCATAGTACGCCGGCAATCTCTGATAGCGTCGATCCTGTCGTGCTGATATCATCGACAAGAACTACCCTTTTACCGGTGATGCGATGTGGTTCATCACACACAAACACGCCTTTCACGTTGCTGCGGCGCTGCTCTCGAGATAATTTCACTTGAGTGCATGTATCTCGTATGCGCCGTACCGCGGTTGCGCAGACCTCTTTTCCAAGAATGGATGCAACTTTTAGAGCAATGAGTTCTGCTTGATTAAATCCCCTTTCGCTTTGTTTGCGTTCATGCAACGGCACAGGGATAATCACCACCTCATCGCCATCAGAAGGAATATACTGGTATTCGCGGACAAGCGCTGACGCCATCGTATCTGCCAGTCCCCTCACCCCTTCGTACTTGCAGGTGCGCACGATCGACTGCGTAAGCCAATGATCATATGAATACGCCGCGCGAAAAAAAGAAAGGCTCTTAGAATACTGCATGGCATGGGAGGATTGCGGCCGGTATCGCGGCAATGTTCCTTCACATGCCTGGCATACCCATACGCCATGCGTACGGCATCCGAGGCAGAACCGAGGAAAGAAAATATCGAGAAGAAGGGTAGTGAACTTACTTCTGCCAATACGCTCCGTCAACGAGCCAAACATTTTCCTGTTTTTTCAGTTTGATGAGGATATCTTGGTTGTATGTTTTGAAATTTGTGCTTGTGCCAACGATCTCTTTCCGTTGGGTGCTCACCGTAAACTCTGCCTCTCCGGCATCCAAATCGAGTTTTGTCATATCCTGCGCAAGAGCACGTGTCGTCATTCCTTTATAGATTTCCGGCAGTGGTTTGGAGCGGGCTGCGGCGACTTCCCGTTGCGCCCATTCCTGCATCGAAGGTGTCATAAAACCAAGCAGGTCGGTATAATTTTCAAAGCTGCTTTGATTGGAATAACTGCCGAGCCGTTCCACAAACGGCATAATGATGGAAACGATAGCGGCGCGTGCGCGATCTTGTTCAGATACCGGCTCACGCTGCTCTACGGGCGTGGTAACAACTATCGGGCCTGTCGGCTCCTCTTGTCCGACAGAAGGAATCTGCCCATCGACCGTTTCGCTGCCTGAAGTGGTGATGGGAGGAACGGAAGAAGGTTTCCGCGTAAAATACCCATACAGCCAAATCCCGATGCCGATTAATACCGCGACAACAACCGTAACGAGACTAATAAGAACGATGCGAAGTCGGAGGGACATATACGAGGGGTTAGGGTAGAGAGGTTATAGGGTACAGTAAAGACAAGGATTCTACTGTTTTTCTTGTTCGGCCGCAAATTCTTTCTTTGCCGCTTCGATCTCGAGAAGTTGGCGCGGATCGGTCGTGATAAGCTGATCTTCCGAATACGATGCAACGATTTTAATGGCAACATGCTTTTGTCCCGCAAAAAATATCCCTTCACCGGGAGCGCTTTCCAGCAACAGATATTTTTCTCCTTCTGTCAGCATGAAGGTCTTTTGTACGAGATCGATAGCTGCAGGCGACTGCTTCAATAGTAGCTGCAATGACGAGTTCGTCAAGATCGCTTTCCCGTACTGTGAATTCAAAAAATCGTTCACGTCTTGGGTGATGGTGGTCAACCCAAGATAATATTTACGGCATCGCTTTGCCAGCGCGAAGACAAACCGAGCCGAATCTTCATGCTGCATGAGCCACCATGCCTCATCGATCACGAGGATACGCCTTTTCACCTGCGAACGCACGACGTTCCAAATATAATTTACAATCGTATAGATAGCCATCGGACGCAGCTCATCTTCCAAATCGCGTACCGAAAAAACAACAAGCTGGTTGCGCATCTCGACATTAGTCGGATGGTTCAATAGGCCCGAAAACGTTCCTTCGGTATATTTCTTGAGTCGCTCCACAAGAGTTCCGGTACCCACCATTCCTTCGAGTACGTCTTGCAGATCTTGCAGGGTCGGCGCTTGCGCGGTGGCAAGATCGGTCTGCGCGGTAATATCTTTTTTCGCATATGATTCGATCAGAGCCCGATCAACGATCGAATCTTCTTCCGGATTCAAATTGCCAAGCATGAGGCGCATCAATCCTTTCAATGTGATGACAGCACTCCTGATAACATCGGCGGTAGATACCTGCTCGCCGACCGGACGCGGCAGATCAAACGGGTTGATGCGGCTGGCAGATGCCAGTGAGATGTTGATATAGGTCCCTCCGACTGCCTCGCACAAATGCTGATACTCTTTTTCCGGGTCAATCACGATGACATCCGCGCCCATCATCATCGTGCGCAGAACTTCAAGTTTGATGGCATAAGATTTACCCGCGCCCGAAGTGGCAAAAACCACAGAGTTGGCGTTCTGCAGAGAAAATCGGTCAAATAAAATCAAACTGTTGTTGTGGCGATTGATGCCGTACAGGATCCCTTTTTCCGAGGTCAGGTCAGAAGAGATAAACGGAAAACTTGCCGCGGCTGGAGACGTGTTCATATTAAATCCGATCTCCAGTTCATCGAGACCGAGCGGCAAGGTGGAGTTAAACCCCTGCTCCGCCTGGTAGAACACTCGCTTGGTGTATACAAGTTTTGTTCCAAATATCGCTTCGATGTCTTCTGTCAATTTGTCCAGTTTTTCCACGGAATCAGAATACAATGTGACGTATAATCCCAGTGAAAAAAAATGCTCCGTGCCCTGCGTGAGATCATCACGCAGCTTCTCCATATCTTTGAGCGCGGTCTCGGCTGCCGGGTCGCGCGGCTTGCCGTGCTCTTGCGCCATGGAAATCTCTGCCTCTACGCGCCCGACCTTGTCTCGAAGCTGTTTGAGCACTGCCTGCACCGGCATGGGGTGCAAAAAAATCGAGATATCGAACGATGCGCTATAGTTAATGATCGGCGCAAACCACCCGACAAAAATATACCGTGGGTAGCCAAGCACAAATAACGTACGCGCGAATTTCGAGCCGATGCGGATATAGCTTGACTGCGCCTCAAATGATGATGGGGAAATGATGTCACGCAGGGAAACCGTACCTTTACGGTAGTGGATCTCCTGTTCGAGCACCTCTTTTTCGAGCTGCAGTTTTTTCTGCTCTTCGAGCGCTTTGCGCTGCGCGACCGTCACCCGCTTTGGCGCTACTTTGCCTGTTTGTTTTACTTTCGGCTTGAATGCCATAGGCGTTAGAATGTATCCTCAACCTGCAATTTATTGACCTCCACCATCTTTTCCTGCGGTGAGGTATCGGGGTTATAAAGGTTATAAAAAACTTCGATCAAACTTTGAGTATCAAGCCGGACGGCATTCAAACCCATCCCCAACAAACCAGCCGTGACATTATCGACACGCTGGTCGAGGAAGTGTTTGCGTTCCATAAACTGCTCCTGTCCGAGGAGAATGTCAGCCGGCGCGGAAAACATAGAACCGACGCGCGCAAAAAAACCACGTTTGGTGTCTCCGGCGGGATCATACGGAATGACAAGAAAAAACTTCTTATCCATGATATCTCCCAGACTCACAAGCTCTCCGATAAACTGACGGTAGTCTGCCATTTGCAGCTTAAGCAGATCATTTGTCTGTGCCGCTTCGAGCTTTTGGAGTTCTGCGATGTACTTCGACGGGTCAAACTGACGGGATTGGATGACAATCTGCACAGGGTAATCAAACGCGTTGAGAAAAGAAGTATACGATTGGATTACCCCTTTTTGTTCATCATCTGATTTGAGGAAGAAATTGATTGATGAGATAAGTAGCACCGCGCGCAACGTACCGTCCTTCATGAGGACTGTGTCATTACGGATTTCGCGCAACGCCAAATACCGACTCGTGGACGGCGTTCCTTTCCCTGCTTTCACATACGCTTCTTTTGTTTTTTTTGCTTTCTTTGCCATAGCATGTATGGATCATATCCAGTGTAGCATTTTTCTGCCATCCTGAACATTAGTAGATCTTGAGGGTCGGGTCCTCTCTACTTCGACTCTCCCTCGGTCCACCACAGGTGCTTGACACAAGCAAGGGAGCTTCTTTCTTTAAAACAACTCTGTACCCTCTTCCTCATCCTCCGGACGATACGCGCCTCCCGTATCCACCTGCAATGCCAGTTCGCTTAACCGCTGTTCACTGACTCGCTCTTTGGGCGTGGCTGTATATTTGCCCTTTGCCACTTTGGCAGCCTCGGTTGTTTTCTGGCGTTCTTTGTGCAACGTGCGGATCATGGTGATATCTGATCTTGTAACGTCCTTTTTCCATACGCGTACGCTTGGATTACGCATGGTTTGAACGATATTGAAAAGAAAAAAATGCACGGGCCTGCCGTTTACCTTGAGAAATGCAAGCACTCCTGAAAGAATGAGGATGAGCAGAGCCACAAAGATAAAAACCAAAAAATCAAAAACCTTGAATGCAACAAAGATCAGTACCCCACCGGTAAACAAAATCCCAAACTGCCGTACGGTGATCGGGCCGAGAATCTTGTCTTCGCTTTCAATAAATTGCGGGACGGTGATCTGTTCCATAAACTATACACGGATATTCTCATTCAAATCCAATAACGCTTCAAATTCTTCCGTCGTAAGATATGGTTTACCTTCGCTCTTCCGTTTCTCAATGACATCGCTCATCTTGAGGCCTGCGCCGAAGCTCTCTTTGCCAATGTCGCGGTAGAGCTGGGATACTTCATTTTCTTTCCATGCTTCAATGCCCGCCATTTTCTTGGTATAGGAATCTTTTTCCAACAGCTGGATTTTTGTCGTCACTTTCGCGGCAGCCTCGACAGGGTTTGGTGAGAGGCGGCGAAAATCCTTGATCGTCATCGCGCGCAATTCCCCAACGGCATCCAAGAGGCGCGGCGGAGCTTTCACATCTGATATCGGCACCTTACCAACGGTAGAGCCGGGGCGAACTTGCACGGGAATCTTCTGCGCGCCTTTCATTGCGGGCGGCGGAGGTGCTGGGGATGGTTGCTGAGCAGAAGCAGGGATCCATTTCGGCTTCTGCTCCTCTATCACCACTGGCACGCCGTTCTCGTCTTCTTTAATTGCCAGAGATGGTGGTGGTGGTGTGGATTCGACAGTATTGTCATTCCCCTTCGCTTCATCCACCTTCGCTCCCGCTTCGGCGGATTGCGGTCGGGATGACACTATTGAAGGCTGGACATCACTCGGAATGACGTCTTTCCCTGATTCCTGATTCCTGATTCCTGATTCACTCTTGATTCCGTCCAGCACCTTCTCCGCATCCGCCGACGACAATCCAATCCCTCCTTCTGCAACCGCATCCATGAGCCGCAATTTTGTCTGGGTATCATTACGCACATTGCGCAAACGTGTGACGATGACCGTCTTGAGGCGAGATACGATGTCAGGAGACAACGTAAACCCACACTGCACAATGATATCTCCCGCGCTTTTTTCATAATCTTTTGGAGGCATACGTGATGATATGTTAGTGTCATTTCGAGACGGAGCCGTAATAGCACTGTCATTCCCGACGTCCCACGTAGCGGGACGATCGGGAATCCCGTGAGAGGTCACCGATGCTGCCGAGTCGGAGGCGAGGCTATCGGAGACGGGTTTCTTCTTCCCGGAAACAGATCCCTTCGCTTCATCCACCTTCGCTCCCGCTTCGGCGGATTGCGGTCGGGATGACACTATTGAAGGCTGGACATCACTCGGAATGACAGAAGAAGGTACGGGGGTTGCCGCTGCCTGACGAGGTGATGCCTTCGATACGAGAAGCTCTGAAAGTAATGCCTTAGAAGGCTGTGCGCCATTCAAAACTTCATCGGGCGGAAACGTGGGAGCAGCCACACCGCCGGGGATCTTGACCGGATCATAAGGGATTATCATCCATTGTTCCGGCGGTATCTTTGTCAAGCTATCGGGAAAATGCCGCAAGGTATAATACGTCTCGAAAAGCCGTTTGAGTGTTTCCCGCTCCTTTTCTGTCAATTTTCTCGCATTAGGACTTTGGCTGATATACTTCGCGATAGAAAGAGAAGTCACCTCGTCAGGACTGCTAAACGCATGAAGATCGCGAATCCATTCTGTGGCGAGCGGCTCATATCGCGCGTTATCCCGCACGATTTTTTCCGCGCCGACTGTTTCCTTGTTATCCAGCATCTCGCCGATAAGCTCGAGATGATAACCTGACTTCTTTGCAAGGAGGTCAAAAATCAATCCATTCAGAGCAATTTTATAATTATCATCTGGCGAGGCATGCAGATCAACGATCTGCTCGCGAAATATTTTTTTTACATTCAACGCTTCCTGGTCATAATCCACTGTCTCTAGCGCTCGCAAGCGCGGCGCGATAATCTCCTGCTGTAATCGCAAGATGACAGGCAGAGTCTTACTCGCATTGACATCATCCTGTGTGCCGATAGTGGAAAAAAAATATTCCTGCCGGTCACCGAAGTGATCACCGAGTGGCAAGATGAGATTGACAAATATCTCCTTAATCAGTTGTTTCGTGGTTTTATCATCGCATTTCACTCGTGAAAGGATGGCATCCTGCAGAGCTTCAACAGTAAGACGTTTCTCAAAAAGATCGGCAATGAGCTTGACCAATTCCGCATCCTGCTCATCTGCAAGATGATACTTTTCATGTAGGGAAAATAAGAACTCAAAATACTCCTCCGAAAGAATAAATTCTCTGATGTGTTCCGGCAGATTGTCGAGCTCAACTGAAAAAGCTTGCATAAAATAAATAGATTAGAACCTATCCTGACCCCAGCGAAACCTGCGCCACAGCGAGTTATCTTCCATTGCATTTTGCATTGCTTCTCTGAATTTCTTTTTTGCTTCACCCTTCAAGTCTTTTTTAATTTGATTTATTCTCTCTTGGTCTATTTGTATTGATCCAACATTATCTTCCGTAATACCAATTTCGGCAGCAATGGTTGGATTTGATTCTAGCAGTACTTCAGCAAATACAGGTTTTTCAAGCGTGGCAATAACACCCTCTGAAATATTACCCATATTCGCCTTACCTCTGTCGGCAAGTGCCGTCGACATATTACGGAGGGCGGCTGCCACTTGAGTAGCCATCGGATTGCCTCCCTCTGCCGGAGAGATTGTTGGATCAAGCATTTTGGTAATTATCTCCATCACTTCGCTGTCTTTATGAGACATCATTGCGTTATGCATGGTCAAAGCAAAATACGGAGCAATATCGTCATCCTTCATAGCTTCTTCTAAAGCAGCTTTATTAAAAGCTATTTCCGCATCAGTACCTTGAAATTTTCCATCACTGCTGATATTTAAAAATTCCGGATTATCAATATAACCACGCGTTAATCCGATAGTTTTCATCATATGTATGAAATCCTTCATCTCTGGCTTTGATGCGTCGAAATCATTTCCCAAACTTTCTCTCATTCTCTTTGTTTCTTTCATGGCTTCATATTGCATGCGATTTTCCACAACAGGATCACCTTTCATTTGCGAAAGATACTTTGCAGAAACATTATTCCCGAGGCGCTCACCAAGATGATTGATTGCGCGTAATAATTCTCCATTGATGGCATCAGCTCGGGATAGATCTTTCAGATTCACACGGTTCTTCTCCAGAAGAAGCGCCAATTGCGGAGCAGTCATGCCGTATGCCACCGAGGGATATTTGTTGAATACATCATAATCAAATGCTTCCATGGCAGCGGACCGCGCACCGCGTTCGGCAAACTGCCGTCGTGCGACTCCCACTTCTTCAGCTGTGTAGAGATTTCGCTTAATCATTTCGCGCTGCGCTCCCATCTGCTCCAACTTGGAATAGCCTTTCACTGCTCCGTTTGCTATCGCTTTCACAACTTCATCTCGAAGGCCGCCGAAATGTTTTTGAGATGCTTGGATCGCTTCCATCTGAATATCATCAACTTCGCGCATAAGGCGCCTCCCAAATCCGTTCATCGAGTCTGCCATGTCCGGAGCAAACGGCGCCATCATGCCTAATCCTGCAGCCCATGGCGCTATTGGCGCTCCGGCAAACGCGAGCAGACCAGCAGAAAGCCCCTTTGTTACCCCGAGAACAATGTCTGGGGCAGCGGAAAGCGCCCTCCATCCAACTTGTTGGAGTTCCTTTCCTTGCGCTGCCAATTTGTATTTATCCGATTCTTTATCAAATTCGAGCGCTTTGTGCCTGTATTCTTCTGCTCTACGTTTTCTTTCCTCTGGGTCAGTAATAGCCTTATCATCATCGAGTTCAGAGATGAGTGTTTTCACGTATTCTATAGATTTTTCGCGTCTCGCCTTTTCAGCTGGCGACTCATCTTCCGGCTCTTCTTCGAGTTTTTCGAGTTGCTCTTTCAGAAGATGTTGTTTTGCCTCGATATCTTCTTTTTTCATCAATACGCGACGCGCTCGTTCGCGATTATTTTCCGCTTTTTGAGATGCTTCACCTGCTTTGTTTTTTTCTTCCTGAACATCGCCCATGATTCGGTCGAGCTTCTCGCCGATTACTTGCTTCGGTTTCGTATAAATTTTATCCCATGACTTTCGAATAAAATCTGCGGCTGGCTTTGTTCTTTCCGACGTCATAAAAGTGCGCCATGCCGCATCTTTCAGCGCACCTCCGGCGGCTGCGATCATGGCAGGAGGCTTTGCAAGCAACATAAGATCTTGCTTTGCCTTCTCCGACCGCTCGTGTTCGCGCATTTTCGAATACGCGCTCCATCGATCGCGCGCCCAGCGCATGGGAGAAGGACCTTTCTTGCCTGCAACATAATCCTTTGCTCCCTGCACGACGGAACCTGCCATCTTGCCGCCTTCCACGCCGAGCTGCTGGGCTACTGCCATACTGCCGAGAAGCATCACAATGCCCAAGAAAAAGCCAAGCGTGGTCTGTGGCGTGCCGATCGCCGTTCCCAGCTTGTTTGGTATCGGCGTAGTGGCAGTTGGGCTGACGGAGCTGATGGTGCGACCGATCTGCGGCGCGTTATTCGCACCCGCGCCACTGCTTGACGCCAATGTCGTAAAAGAAAGCCATAGGAAAAACAGCATGATCGGCCCCACGATCAGATAGTTGACAAACTGATCCCACCATTTCTTCGCGTATCCTTTATCGTCCGGCAGTGCGGAAAGGAAAAATGCCGCTGGCGAGAGCACGACGAGAAACCAAAGCGCCACGATGCGGAATATCAGGATAAACAGCATCACCACAACCACGATAAGGGCAATCACGGTAAACGCGAGGAGAATGACAAGCGATAAAAGGGTTTCCCACACTCCGACCGCGGACGTTCCTGGCTGGGCGACGTAATTTTGGAACTCATGCAATCCGGTGATCGCCAAAAAATTACCGCCGGCGGTATTTTCTATCGCGCCGGTAAAGGTGAGCATCACGACATTGGCAAAATCAATAAATATGCCCGCGATGGTTTTTGAAAAATTAATCATGATCGCCGCGATGATAAACTTCGGCAGCGTTTTTGAATAATGGTATTTTTCCTGCTGGAGGATCGTGCCCACGGCAATGGCAAGCAGGACGATCACGAAAAACATATTCATCACATCACGCACGATCTCCCACCCGCGCGTCACCGGAATAGAGTCGATAAAACCGGTGTAACGGGAGACATCGATGATGAGATATACCACATTGATGAATAACCCGTTGAGGGCATCGATAACCATGCTCAATATCCATCCGAGACCGGAAAGCATCTGGTCTCTCGCGATGAAAGCGGCAAGTGCTCCGCCTGCTGCCGCTCCTAATCCGATAAGCAGCGGAATCGCCGCCTCTGCCGGACGTGGCGCAAACAATACCCCTGCCACAATAAACAGTAGCGCAACGGCAATCGCGCCTGTGCGCCACCGCCACTGCGTGCGGAGATATGTTGTGATCAGAGTGAGCATGGGGGGGGTGATTTTATTGTGCCGCGTCCGTGTGTCTTGACATGGGAGGATTGCATGTTAGGTCAAAAAGGACAGCGGATAGCGCCGCTGCTAATGGCGTTGTCATCGACGCCGGTATGCGCAGCGCCGCTGCCAAACGAACAGTTGCCTTTTACGGTTGGTGGCCATTTTGTTGAGTCTATGTCCGTGGCTGTGTAGTCAGCGCCGCGTTTCACCTCAAAACTCGGTATCGCAAGATCGCCATTCGCTTGCTTTACAATCTTTCCGCACACAGCGGATTTTGCTTCCCAGTTATCCATTGCATAGATACAGATCGTCTTGCCTACCGGAGTATCGCGGTACATATGGCCAAGGCCAAAGGGTTGATTCTCGGGCGCGTTGCTGTAATCTGAAGATCCCTCACGATCACCCTTGCCGGTGCCTTCTATATTACTATCTACAATCACACTGCGATTCGATACATAATCGCCCCAATCTACGATAAGTTTGCGTAAGGGAAGTTGGGCATTGCTTGTGGCATCAATGAAAAACTTAATGTCGACTTTCTGGTAAATGCCCCTCTTATTGTGGATCAAAGTAAATGTATCTGCGGCATCACGCTTATAGTAGTCTGCTGTTGAGGATGCTGTAGCTCGATAAAACGTGGGGCGATTTGCTTGAGCGCCACTTCTGGCATCGGACCACATTGTCTCAAGTGATGATTTATCCGCCGCTGATTCTGCTATCCAATGTCCGTTATTGGTATTTACATCGTAACTTCGAGTATTTTTGTTATAGACTGTGCTGGTTGCATAGGTCGATCCTCCCCATTCTCGCCATTTTTCATAGATTTTCCCGAATATTGTAGTCCGAAGGTCAGGGTTGATGGGCGTGATACTGTCCTTTAGCTGTGGGAAGGCGCGAACAAAGCCGGGTGTCGTGATAGTTGTGGGAGCAGCTGTGACGGCACTCAATGTATCCGCGGTGATCGTATCATTGCTATTACGGACCGCACGGCTTAGATCGCAGCCAGAGACGACGCCGCAGGCAAAATTTTTAGTGTAATCCAGCGCTTCTGGATATTTATTTAGATAAGTGCCGGCGCTGCCTGTAGGCGTTGTGTACCATGTATCGCCTTCCCATGTCTGTATTTTCGGCTCGAAGTAAAGCCGGGTGTTTTGTTTGTCAGGAGTGTCGATAAGGTATGTTTTTCCTTCATAAGTGAAGAAACTCCCCGACTGAGATCCTAATTGCCCTCTTGACTTGAGATAGTGCGCGATAGCTTCACTGTCAGTGCCAGTCGGTCGCACGAGCTCGGAACAATAATCGCCGTAGATATTTTTTCCTTTGTAGAAATGGGTTGAGGTATAAGGTTTGAATTTGATCTTGATACTTACAGCGATCGTTTCGGCGTCAGAGCTAGTGGAATCATCGCAATATTTCCACCTCCAACCCTTTAAACGATTTGTCGTGGTATCTATTTCTGGTCCAATGGCAACAAAATTCTTACCGTCACCGCAGCCGTGACCGAAGAAACTCTCGGCATTCCATGTGGTTCCGCCGCTACACAACGCATCATTACTCTGTCCTCTCGGACCGCTCACTCTACACCTTCTTCCTTCCCTATTAGCCGGGTTTTCATCAAAATAGAAAGCTACAGGACCCTTGACGTTATCCTGCCAATTATAAAGTGTGGTTCCATTTTTCCATACATCGCTTGCAAGACCTGCGCTTTTATTATAGTAAGTACGGTAATTATCGTTAGCCGGATCTCCTGAATGCTTATCCCACATCAAAGCTATGAAGTTACTTGTACTGCCGGAGTAAATAGAATTACCGCCGGCCTTTCCCTGTCCTGTAAAAAAATCTTCAAACTCGTCTCTCCTTGCCCCTTCAATTGTATATTCGATTCCTGATATCGCATCCATGATAAGTCCGTTTCCGTTGAGTTTTTCATCGCTATTTAATTCCACAAATCCCTTAACATCTGGGCTATTATTCGTTGTAGCATACAATATGGTACCAGCAGAAACTCCCAAACAAGCAGGGATTAAACTTGTACCAACAAGAGGTACAAAAGATAACCCGCATGTAGCGGCGGAGGTTATGCCACCAAATACTATCCAGCCAACGCTTTTTTCAGTAGTTGTGATAACTATATTACGACTCGTGGCACTATTCCCTGCATTATCAATAGTTTCAAGTCTACTGCCTGATTTTTTCAATCCCGACGAATTGCGCGTTTGAACATACGTTTTATCATGGTTCCCGGTGAAGCCAACATCTTCATAGATATAATGCGTTGCAGTTGTCGCAGCTTGAGTATCAAACACGGGCGATATGCCGCCATCTTGTTTGTTGATGCAGAGATAGATGTTGTTTGCCGTTCCTTCGTATGCTTTGATGTCGGCTCCGACACTCGCCCCCGCGCCGCTGGTGGTTTGCGCCGCGAGCTTATCGCTCGGATACCACAGGAGGCACGAATTGCGGTAAGAGTTGTAGGCATAGCTGCCGTCTGCCACTCTATACCCGCCGTGAATGGTTGCGATGGCCGCATCTGTTGATGTAGCGAGTTGGTCATTTACTCTATACAAAGTTTTTGGATCTGTGCCCGGCCCTACCCACTGTTGTTTGAATTGCGTAGCAAACTTCGGATACGGCTCAAGGCAGTACCCATACAGGCCGATATTCCATGTATCGCCTTCCGACCCTGCTGATTTATAATTACACGCGTCATTCCACTTGCCCATCTGTTGTTCGGGCGCGTTGGTTGATGGATACAGGCGGCACGAGTTTGCCACTTTGTAGGGGCCAAGATGTAACTCGTTTTGGAGTTTACTGCTATCTGAATCATCTATACTAACGCTACTCCCTACTTGCACTGACCAGTCAAAGAAGCTATCGCGGTGAAGCACGCTCTGCGCTTGCAGGGTCTGTCCGGCAGCGAAGCGCATTGCCGGCCGCGCGTAGCCGGAAAGCATGCTGAAGTTCAAGTTGAGATCCGCCGTTGTTGCTGCAGAAGTCTGAATGGAAGGCGCGTCAAACGCGGCGACCAACGACGCGGTGTCTTTGGCGCGGCAACCGCCTCCCGGCAACGGATCCCAAAAACAGTCAATGTTTGCGTTGCAGGTATCTTCTACTGTCTGTCGATTGCAAAAATTATTGAGCTGCACAAAATACGGCGCGTCGGCTTGTTTAAGGCATGTGCCGCCGCCGCAACCGGAATCACCCGTGCATCGTTTGGATGCGTCATTTGAACACACGCCGACTTCCACGCATCGTGCGCCCGCCGCTGTACCGACCACGCCCCTGCAGTCGGCATCCACGCCACAACCGGAAAGCGGGTTGCTTCCCTCGCACGCTTTGCGCGCGGAAAACCCGATACTCGCACATCCGCCGAATTCATTAGTGATCAGGCACGGCAGGCGTTGCGTGCATTGCGCGCTGCCGCCACTCGCTTGTTCTTCGGAGCATACGAGCGGAGTGCTGCACTCGCGGTCGAGCTTGGCTTTGAGAAGCACGTTGGCATCTTTGACATTCGCGCCGTACTGCGGCGGCGAGGATGTGCTGCTATACATCGAGGTACCATTGTTTGTATCCGCCTGATTGATTGTGATCGCACGCTTTGAGTTGTTGTACGCTTCATAATAATACTTCGAGTTGTATTTCAGATCCGGCGCGTCTTGATTCGTACTGCGGAACAGTACACAGCCATTTTCCGGATCCAGCTGATTACGGCATTCTTGTGCTCCCGTATTTTCCGCTGACTTGACATAGTAATATTTTGTCCTGCACGCAGTGCCCGGTTCTCCTTTCCGCGGATTAAATCGACCGTAGTCTGTGATCAACGTCCCTTTCAATCCTGTGGGGTCAGAATCGGCGCAGTACTCATTGCCAGCGCCACAGGGACGGCAGTCAGTATCTTCGTACTCGGTACAGCCACTGACTTTGGCGCTGCACTGCTTGGCGTACGATACCGGACCAGACGTAATCCAATATGCTTTCGCATCCGCATCTTGTAACGGATTAATGGATGGGCTTGTAGTAGCATTAAAAGCAGGTCCCACCGGCTTATTGGCAGCAGTCACGTTGCCATATTTGTCTTTTTCCAGTTCGCAGCTGATATACGAGTCGCATTTTTCAGTGTAGATAGGCACTTTGCCATCGGAGCGCGGATATTTGCCATTGAGTCCTGCGCAATCCGCATCGGTGCGGCAAGAAATATATGGGTAATCAAGCGCATTCATGTAGGTGGCGTTGAGCAGATTGTCCGATATCTTACCGCATGATTTGTAAAACCATCCGCCACTGCTGCCTTCCGGCCTTACCGGCTGGCCTTTTGCGCCTGCTGGAGTTGTGTCAAAAAATTGACACACATTTTTACCTGGATCCTTAAAGTATCGTTTTGATGCTGCCGTATCGTATGCTTTGCATCCGACTTCTTCTTGCTTGCAGATCCCCGATTGATAGGCATTTGGATCAGTAGAGCTTGCGGCGATCATCTCGGGAGTGATCTTAAAATACAGTGTCTGCCATTGTTCCTTCCTGCTCGTTGTCGAGTATTGTGACTGGATATCTTCGGTTGTCGTAGCAGTGCTGCCTGATGTGTCTATGCCTTCCTGAATAGCTTTGGGAAAGCCGTACGCCGTACAATTGTTATTCACAGAATTGCACCGCGCTTTTGGATCGTCGACAAGAGTTAATACGCTTGCAGACAGGGTAAAATTCTTACACCCCACAAACGCGGCAGGGCAGACATTTTGAAATCCGTAATACGCCACGCGATTATTATTCCCATCCACATACGGCCGTCCTGTGCGATCATTATAGAATTGGCAGCCAGTCTGATAGATGTCATCAGATTCATCGGCCGTGGTGGTGCTGCCGGCGGTACGGCATACGGCTGGGCGCGCTTCTTCAGAAGAAATAGACGTATCGATCGCGTATACCGTCTTGCCCGATGCTTCTTTTAAATAAATGTTGTCGACATAGACGGCATTATTTACGCCGGAACCAAGGCTGCTTGCGCTTCCTTTGGAAAATACCAGTGAGAGCGTGGAAGTCGCGGTGGAAAACGTAGGAGAGCTTGTCGCCGTAAAGGTGATATACTGCCAGCCCGACGTGGTAAACGTATGGGTGCCGAGACTCTGGTCTATCCCGCCAGCAAGGTCTTTGAGTGTCGCGGTAAGAGTATTTTGTGTCGCGGCACGGGCAGTGAGCGTAAAGGTGTAAGTATAATCGTTCTGTATGGTGACGCCTTTTTGCGCTTCGTATGAAGTCGGGGTGCCGGATTTTTTCTGCAGGCGCATGCTCCTGCCGCCGACGTTTTCTGACTCCAGCGAAGTGTCTGCCGTATAGTCGGTCGTGCCTTCCGGCAGCTGCCAGCCAGCCACGCCCTGCGATTGGTCAAACGCATCGCGCACTACCAACTTATAGTTGCCTGCTTGTGTGGATATATATGTGCGGCATCCTTTGTACTGTGGCGCGCACTGTCTGCTCATGCCGGTGCTGTAAGTATACTCCTGTTGATCTTGCGAGCGGCGGTATTGCGTACAGTCATCAGTCTGATAGACAAGCTTATCGACAAGACGGTAAGACACGGTGCCATTCGCGGAGATAAATTCACGGCAGGCAGGCGGTCCGGAGGTATTGTAGTATTGCTGGGTAAGAATCGCATCATCGCATACGACTGTATTGCCCGCAACCGCAATCGTGCTTGTTCCTGTACAGGTGTAGCCTGCTACGCAGTCCGGCACGTTTGTATTGGTACCGTTTGGTTTGAGGGAATACGGCATGGGCTGCCTGCCACCCTGCTCGGAGCCAAAATAACTGTAAAATACCGTGCGCTCATTGGTGGGTTTTTGTTCACACGAAATTGTGTTGGTAAAATACGTCCGCGCTTCCGCGCCCGTGCGTTCTTGCGCCAGGTTTGTAAATTCTTCACATCCCGAGGCTTGCGCATTGCAGCTCTGCACTGCGGATGCCTTAAACGCATAAAACGCCGTTGACGCGGTAGGGTTGAAAAGGCTGGGCTGCAACAGATAATTTTCCAGCCCCACACATTGTCCGCTTACGCAGACAAGCGGCGTAGTCGCAGTCACCGGAGACTCAAATCTGCTTTCTGGTTGATAAAGCTGGCATCCGACAGCGTCAGCCGTGCAATGCAGGGCATACCGCTGACATTCGCCTCGCTGCCACGCGTCCGGTTCATCGCACTTAAGATATTTCGGCGCGATCTTTAAGTAATTGCCGTCCCCGAGATCGCGGCAACCTTCAAACTCGGCAGAACATTGTTCTGCCTTATAAGAAAGAAATACGCGATCGGTGCTTGATGCCGTCCATTCTTGCGCGGTTGTAAATGTTGAGCCGTCAGGGTGCCCCTCTCGGATCGTGCCGCAGAGAGCGGCTTTTGCTTGATAACTCGCGGTTTTCCAACTTGTATCTTCGAGATTTGTAGTTGTCGCGCTTGGATCAGTCCATAACACTTGCAAAGTTTTATTCTCCAACAGTTGCCGCTTGTTCACGTATTTGACATTGCCATTCCCTGCATCCTCCTTTATCTCGACTTTCAGCAGGCACGTCTCATACTGCCGACGTGCGGTTGAGAGCCAGCTGCAGCCAGCGTTATCCGCTTTGCATACGTTTGTGTTTGGGGTGTCGGCAAAGGTGATCGCGGGCAAGCTGTCTTTCAGGAAAAATTGCGTTTTGGCATTCTTGCCATCGCGACCGAGCTCGGTAAACGTATCACAGCTGCTAAATGCCCTCTTACATTGCGTTCCGCTAATCTGAAATACTTTTTTCTCTTCCACGCAGTAGCCGTAATCATCATTGCTGATAGATTTTTCCGCGCGCTCCCAGTCTTGCGGCGTGCCCTCATGGAGCCATGTGCGTTCGTCAAGGCACACCTCCGGACGAAATACCGGATCTTGCTCTTGCGTCGTGCCGGGCTTTAATGCCGCCGGACCGTATCCTTTCAACTCGCAACGCACTTGCGGGAGCTTCAAAACCCAGTTTGGATCTACGAGACGATAGAAGGGGCTTGATTTATTATCAAAATTATTCACGAGGTCTTGCAGGGTGCAGTCGCGATTGTCGCAGGGACCTCCATCTTGATCTTGCGAATGGTCACGAATATAGAGAGCGGCGAGCTCCCATGCCACCGGCAGAATACGGTACTTGCGCATCACAACCATGGAGTCATACGGATAGTTGATTTTGTAATCGATCGGCTGCACCGGCTTATCCGATGTTGAGCGGCTGGTAAACCCGAATACACCGAGCGGATTCATGCCGATGTTGCCGCCGGACTCACGGTATTTCTTCATTGCCTCACCCACGGTCAGGCGGTCTTGGATGGCGCGGCCTGTGGCAGAGCCTAGGGTACAAGCATTGGGAAACGTATTGCAGTCTTGTATCTGCATTTCAGAAAGCACTTGCAGCATATCGCCGCTCGTAGTCTTGACTATTGCCAATTGCGCGCTACGGCGGGCAATGACTTCTTGTGGCGCAAAGTTCTGCGGGGCGGCATCGGGATTGTAAATGACACTAGAACTTACCGGTGGCGAGACAAATTCTCCACCCTCACCAACCTCCACGCCTCCCTCCGCGAGCTGGGCATTTACTTCGTTTGCTTTCTTTCGCAGGCCATCAAAATATAATTTTGTGGTGTTGCCGATGAGCGTACTCACAAAGGTATACACAAGATCGGCGGCATCCACGACCGCTTTGCCGGTCAGTCGCTTGCCGACGTCACTTTCCTCTTTGACCTGCTGTGTATACACCTGTTTGAGAAATGGCGCGGGAGTCATGATATTGCCCGCAACGTCTGCAACAGGCTTGAAGCCCTCTTGCTCGGCAAACCATCGTTTTATCATCTCCGAAACCTGCACCTGCTCTTGTTCCGCAATGATATTCTGGTGAATTGTCAATGCGACACCGATATTGCTCCGTCGAGGATCAACGGCATCGGCAAGCGTCTGCCAGGGATTTTGCCCTGTCTGCTTCATAATATCTGAAATGGCAACACCGGTACCCTGAATCGCTCCTGTCCAATTCTGATATAATTGAGAAACTTTACAAACCGGCGGCTCAAGCTGTGTCCCCACTCCACCGAGCCCAAGGCCGATATTAAACTCAAGACCAAAATTCGGATTGCACGCCCGGCGCAAGATTGAGGTGGCATTGGGGGAAAGAGCGCCTGCGCGGTTCTTCTGATATTTGAGAAAACGATCACCTTCGGAAGCATTAAATTGTCCGATACGTTTTCTCACAGCAGAAGCTCTATCGTCTAATTGATCTGCTTGATTGCTTGCTTCTAACTGCTGATCATATTGCTGCCGCAAATCACCGCAGGCATCCTTAGTGCTCCTCCCATCTTCTGTTCTCGACGCATTTGCTTCTTCATCTGTCATACCCCCGCTCACATACCGCTCACAATCAAACCCTTGCCAATCTCTGTCCAATTCGTCAGACCATTCGTCTGCTTGCTTGTGACTTTCATTTGCTAAATCGTCGTAACGTTTCGCATCCTTATCAAGATTTTTGATGCCCGCCTCGCTCGCGCGATTCATACTGTCAACCGTGAGGAAGTAACCTTCCGCGGCGCCGCCTGCCGCTTGATCTAAAACATCAATGCCAAATTGCATCCATGCGCGGTTATCCCACGCCGGCTGCCTTCCCACATACCCGCCGGTTGCAAAATCCATAAAGGCGTTGGAGGACGCTTCTGCCAATGTTTTGAGCGCGCCTTTCAAGCCAGTGTATAAAGCATTCTCCAGAATACCAAAACCAAGATCAACCCAAAAATTTTTCTCTGATACTGCATCAGCTACAGGCAATATTGCATCTGCGCGTTTGGGCGCACTCAACAAGAGTGCCGGTGTAAGAAATGCAACGGCAAGAAACGCGAGAATGGTTTTTTTGAGTGGCGAGAACGGCATGGGGTTGAACGATATGCTAGATCATGGCTTATAATCCTTTACGGTTTGCATGAATACATCTTTGAGGGTCTTATCATCGATCGTTTTGAGCTGCTCTTCAGTTAGCGATCCGGATGAACGGATAATGTTTCGGATTTCTTCAGGTGTGAATGATTCGGGATTTTTAAGTCGCTCCGGATCGATCTGAAGAGTAGAATTTTGCGCCTGGGTTTGCGCGTCGCTCGACGGTATCGCAAGCGGCTTGTCGCTCAATGCCTTTTCGCTGAAATCCTTATATGTCTTCTGGTACACCTCCATCAGGGCTTTGTCATCGATCTTCGCAAGGTCTTCTTTGCTTACTCCTTGCGAAGCAAGCAGCTCACGCACTTGATCAATGGAGAGAGATGCAAAATCTTCTATTGACCGCGGACCTTGCGGACCAAAGATAGTTTTCAATGATTCCGGCATTGCGTTTGCTGATGCGGTAGCTGGTGTGCTTGTGCTCACGGAAAATGCCGATCCAAAACAACTTTTCCCCGAAGCGCAGTTTGGATCATGCCCTGTTTTTAACTCCTCATCATCGGTGTACCCATCGCTATCCGTATCTTTTAAGTACGGACTTGTCCGATAGGTGTAGAGCTCGTCGTAATCAGTGAGCCCGTCACCATCAGTATCAGAGCTTTTCAATAGAGCGATACTCGGCTCTCCCGACTCGATATCTGCGGCAACATATCCTTGGCTCGATGCATCAAAGCGAAACGGCTCTTTGATATTGTTCAAAATGATCACAATGCCAAACACAAAGGCGAGCCCCGCAAGAAAAATTGCAAAGCTTAAAACCCCGTATGGCACTGCGCGGGGTTTTTCACGCGTATTGCTCTCTCGATCATAGTATCCATGCTCGGACATCTGCGTGAATTCCATATTTACCTTACAATTATAGTACTCTCTCTTTGCAGTGTACAGTGGATAAGAGTGCAAGATCTATCCATTGTTGCACCGACAACTCTTGCGCGCGTGATGTCAAGGCGATGCCGAGACGAGCAAACGCAGCTTCTATTGTCACGCGAGGGATACCCAGCCCCTTAACAAGGTTGCTGATAAGCAACTTTCGCGGAGCCGCAAAACCCGTTTTAACAACACGAGTATACATTGTTGCCTCATCGCTATCCGAATCGCGGCTTGCGTCCAGCACAATGCGGATCACTGCACTGTCAACCTTTGGGGCAGGATAAAAACACGTACGCGCTACCATAAAAAAAATTCGTACTTCCCCATAGTATTGTGTAATGGCGGCAAGCAAGTTCATGCGGGGCGGTTTTGCGCAGATTCGCTGCGCGACTTCCTTCTGCACCATGAGTATCATGTCGCTCGGTCGCGGTTTTTCTTCTAAAAATTTTCTGATCAGCAGCGAAGTGATATTGTATGGGATATTGGCAACGACACGGTAGGAGAAATCATGTGTTTGCCTCGCCATACGGCTCGGCTGTACAGGTGATCCGCTGACGGGATCCCTCGACAAGCTCGGGATGACATGAAGAGGAAGCGTACGGATATCCTGTTGGATAATCTCGACATTCGGATGCTTCATTTGCAAATCTGCCAACAGCGGAATCAGCGTTTTGTCAATCTCGATCGCATATACCTTGCCTGCTTTTTGAGCAAGTTGCTCGGTAAGGATCCCTGAGCCGCTCCCAATCTCGACGATCGTGTCAGATGCCTGAATATCCGCTTGCGCGATAATTTTGCGTACGATATTTTGATCTACCAAAAAATTCTGCCCTCGCGAACGCTTAGGATCGATACCATGTTGCTTGAGGATCTGCAGAGGTGATGCCATATCTCACTTCCGCAGTAACGCGGCATCAGGAGGTGTTGGGATATACTCTCGTTTTTCGGAACCATCGAGTGAAAAATACAGCAGGCTATACGCGCCGCCGAGCAAAAACGCCGCCCACCACACTTCGCCAAAAAAATAGAAAATAGCAAACACGGCAATGAGTGCGGAAATCTTGCCGATCACAAGCGACATCTCAAAGTGCGTGACAATACGAAGGATTGAAGTCGCATTCCGGGCTTCGCCGTAAAGCATAGTAAAGAAAGGAAGCGCGAAAACGTATTTCGATACGCGGGAAAAAAAATCCACCATGACCACGCTCGGCGCTCCGCGAACGAGGAAACGGAACGCCCATGCGAACGCAATAAATATAACTCCCGCGTGATACAGCGCCGACTGCCTTCCCCCGTCAGCCAGACGACCGACAATAAGAATGACGAGCGAGGTAATGAGTGTCGATGTCGCAACAGCCAGTCCCGTACTGAGATAATCCTGGATAGTCACATAGATAAACACCGGCCAGACGAGCAGCACGATTAACTCTTCGCCGAATCCCATATAACCGATTGTTTTACGAAAATTTTTTCTATCAACAATGTCCTTGTACGGCTGCGCGTAGGAAAAGGAACCGGGGCTGAAGCGCTCGCGTATTATCAACAGAGGAATGTTTGAAAGCAGAATCACTACGCACATACCGGCAAAAAGTGCTGAAAAGCCAAATTGGCTCACCACGATACCGCCGACAAGTGGTCCCAACACATACGATACCGCATCCAGAATCGCAATAATGCCGATCTCTCGGGCGCGCTCATCCGCTTGGCTGAAATACGCAAAGTCGGCATGGTAGCCGGGCCAAAACATGGTTTTCTGCAATGCGGATGCAAGCACGGCTAGTACGATAAAAATAGGATGCGCGGAGATGTTGAGGAGAAAAACAAAATACAGGATCATGAATACTGATCCATACATGATTCCGTGCTCAAACCCTTTCCGCACCACGACTTTTGCGCCAAGCGGCATCGTAAAAAAGTATACGCTATACACGCCAAGATAGAACAACGCCATCCACCAGATGGGATAGCCATTCGAATACAGATAAATCGGTTCAAAAAGTATGCCGCTTGCAAGCGCAAAGTTCAAAACCGTCATCGCGATATAGAGTTTTTTCAGTTCGCGCGGGGCATGCGTCGGCAAAAACTTCTGTTCCTGCCGCACTGTGAATGCGATAATTTTTTTGAAATCAATATGGAACATCCGGATAGGGATTAGGGGGTAGGGTTTAGTAAGATTAATGAAAATTGCAGATTGTATATCTTTTTGATATTGTAGAAATACTTTCAAATAGAGTATAGAGCAATTTATGTCACTTTTCAAAGCGTACGATATCAGAGGGAAAATTCCTGCCGAACTGAATGCCGAGATAATCGAAAACATTACCCGTGCGTTCGCGTTTTATCTCGATGAACAGCGGCAGATAAAAGACACGCCACTCACAGTCGTAGTCGGCAGGGATAATCGTTCGACATCAGAAGAGTTTACGGATCGCACGATCAATGCATTTCTGGAGAGCGGAGTACATGTCATTGACATCGGCCTTGCATCCACGCCATACTTCTACTTCGCGGCCGCATCGCAAAAGGCTGACGGCGGGATGATGATAACAGCTTCCCATAATCCACCGGAATACAACGGCTGCAAGCTGGTGGGACCATCAGCGCGGCCGATTGGCGCGGATTCCGGCATGCCGTATATCGAACAATTATATAAGGAAGGGAAAAAACTCGAGTCTCCGAACCGTGGCAGTAAAAAAACAGTGGAGCTCCTTGAAAGCTACATCGAAGAAAATATCAAACTCGCTCGCTTGGCAGATGCCCCACTAGTTCCATTGACCGTCGCCGTAGATACCGGCAATGGCGTATCGGCTTTGATGTGCAAAGCGTTGTTCAACGTGCTGCCGGTACGGCTGGTGAAACTCTTTTTTGAGCTGGACGGCACATTTCCAAATCATATGCCAAATCCGTTGGAAGAAAAAAATACTGCCGCGCTCCGCCAGATGGTGGCACAAGAACATGCCGATATCGGCATTGCCATGGATGCTGACGGCGACCGGTGTATCTTTATTGACGAGAAAGGTGAGACGATCTCGTCAGACCTCATCACCGCGCTGCTTGCCTCGGATATTCTTATGCATCATCCCGACGAAGCAGTGCTCTATGACGTACGATCAAGCTGGGCGGTGCCGGAAACAATACGCGCGCATGGCGGACGGCCAGCCGCCACGAAAGTCGGCCACGCGCTCATCAAAAACCATATGAGGCGTGAACATGCGATCTTTGCCGGAGAATTGTCAGGGCATTACTATTACCGATTCGCAGATAATACCTACTACGAAGCTCCGCTTGCTGTCATCGTCTCTATCCTGCGCATCCTCTCGCATAGAAAGCAACCCCTCTCGCAGATCATATCCTCTTTGCGCAAATACTTTGCCACCGGAGAAATCAATTTTCAGACAAGCGACAAACCCGGAAAAATGGAGGAACTTGAAAAGCATTTCCACGATGCAGCGCGCATTGACAAACTCGATGGAATTACGATTGAATATGCTGACTGGTGGTGCAATGTGCGGCCGTCGAACACCGAAGACCTCTTGCGCCTTAACTTGGAAGCCAAGACTGCAGAGGTGCGGGATGAAAAATTACATCTGCTAAAAACAATAATCGAACATCCATGAATGGAGCTCTATCGCTATGTCAATAGGCATCTTTGATTCCGGCTTGGGCGGGTTGACGGTCCTCAAACAGATCGTAAAACTGCTGCCGCAGTATGAGTACGTATACTTTGGCGACAATGCTCACGCTCCGTACGGCGACCGTTCCGAGGAGCGCATTTATGAGTTTACCAAGAACGGAGTTGATTTTCTTTTCCGCCAAGGATGCATACTCGTCATCCTCGCATGCAACACCGCAACAGCTGTCGCCTTGCGCCGCTTGCAGCAAGAGTGGCTCCCGACAGCATACCCTGACCGGCGCATCTTGGGCATCGTCTTGCCGGTTGTTGAAAGCGTGGTTACCATGAAAGTAAAGCGGCCCAAACGCATCGGCGTGATCGGCTCGCGTGCGACAGTGCAGTCAAACGCCTACGGCAAAGAAATCGCAAAGCGCGATCCCGCGCTCGTGCAGGTATTGTTTCAAAAGAGCTGTCCTCTCCTCGTGCCGTTTATCGAAGAAGGGATGCAGAAGTCTATCCCTGCAACCATGATTTTGAAACATTACCTGCGCCCCCTGAAACAAAAACAAATTTCGATTCTTATCTTGGGTTGCACGCATTACCCCATGATGAAAAAGAAGATTCAAAGCGTTATGGGCAGAAGCATCGTTATTGTTGATCCTGCCATCATCGCAGCCCGTTCGTTAAAGCTGTATTTTGAACGCCATCCGGAAATAGTCGCGCGGCTTGCGCAACATTCCGATGCCGATGAGTACACTGCTCGAGTACGATTTTTCACTACTGACATCGCGGAAAAAATCAAATCAAGCGTCGCGCGCTTTTGGGGCCGCCGCGCGGATGTGCAACGCATCGCGCTCGAGTGAATGGATGTTATACCTTAATCATCACCGGTAAAACCATCGGCCGCTTTTCCGTTTTTTTGAATAACAACGCTCCGACATCGTCACGGATTCTGTTGCGCACCGGCGCCCATAACTCAATATCAGCAAGATTCTGGCTCTCCAGTATCCTGATCACGATGGATTTGACTTCGCCCATGAGATGCTCGGAGCCTTTCACGTAGACAAAACCGCGCGAAATGACATCGGGCTCCACCGCAAGTTTCCCATTTTTATCAACCGGCGCGACGATAACAACCATCCCATCTTGCGCAAGCACCTGTCGATCGCGGATCACGACGTTGCCAACATCTCCGACACCGAGGCCGTCCACCATGATGTAGTCAATATCAATTTTCTGCGGGCTCAAACGAGCGACGCCGGCATGATTCATCTCGATTGATTCGCCATTACCCATGATGAATATCGACTTGTCGCTCCACCCCATCTGGCGCGCGATTTCAGCATGGCGCACGAGCATGTATCGCTCGCCATGGATCGGCATGAAATACCGCGGACGAACCAAACCAAGCATGAGCTTCATCTCTTCGCGATAGGCGTGTCCGGATGCATGCACGTCAAAAAGTTTATTGTACACGACATCGGCGCCAAGCAAAAACAGATTATTCATCAAGTTCGTCACCGCGCGTTCGTTGCCCGGGATTGGCGATGAGGACAAAATAATCGTATCGCCTTTCTGGATTTTTACATGGCGATGTTCGCCGCGCGACATTCTCCCGAGAGCGGATGTTTCTTGCCCCTGGCTGCCGGTGGAGATGATGACAATACGGTTATCGGGATATTTGCTGATCTCATCGATTTTAATGACAGTGCCGCGAGGAACCTTGAGAAATCCAAGCTTAATGGATGTGGTCAAGACTTTCTCCATGCTCATTCCCGAGATGGCGACTTTACGGTCAAGCTCGGCCGCCGCTGTGACGATCTGCTGGATGCGGCTCACGAGAGAAGAAAACGTCGCGATAATGATCCGGCCGCTTGCCTTTGAGAACAGCAAACGAAGATTCTGTTCAATCTCCCGTTCTGACAAACAATAACCGGGGCGCTCTGCATTTGTGCTGTCAGAGCACAAGAGAAGAACACCATCCATACCGAGACGCGCCAGCTTGCCAAATTCTGTCGGCCGCTGGTCCTGTGGAGTATGGTCGAACTTCCAATCGCCGGTATGAATGACGGTGCCAACCGGCGTGTGGAGAGCAATGCCAATACTGTCAGGGATGTTGTGATTTACGCGGAAAAACGTCACGGTAAATACCCCAAGCTGGAGTGTATCGTCCGGATCGACTTCGGAAAGTCTGACATGGCGCGTAAGGTTAAATTCATCTAGCCGGTCGCGGATCATTCCTATTGTCAGTTTTGTGCCATACACCGTTGGCATGCCAAGATCTCGAATGAAATATGGTATTGCGCCAGTATGATCGAGATGGCCGTGCGTGATCAGCACTCCTCTGATCTTGTGCCGATTCTTCTTTGCATACGTAATATCGGGCAACACGTAATCCACGCCCGGCATGCTGTCGAGCGGAAACATCAAGCCCATATCAATGACAACCATGTCGTTGCCGTATTCAAAAAGCATCATGTTGCGCCCAAACTCTCCAACACCGCCAAGCGGCGTGACGCGCAAACGGCGTTCACCCTCCGTAAAGCGAGCTGGCTGATCAGGCACTGCGCGCTGTTGGCTTGGTGGCCTACTCGCGCCAAAGCCTTGCGCGGAAGCGGGCCGTGGTCTCCCGCGCATAGGACCGCGCGTCGGGCGCTGCCCACTCCGCCGTCCTGACCGTCGCGGCGTGCGCGGATTGCCACGAACAGGAGTTACTGACATAGTTTGTATTTGTTCTGCCATAAAATAATTCTTTATAGATATATCATTGCCCCCAAGAGGACTCGAACCTCTACGGCCTTGCGGCCACTAGCTCCTGAAGCTAGCGCGTCTGCC
>JACQSB010000021.1 GCA_016206175.1 Candidatus Uhrbacteria bacterium
GAACCCACATGAGTTGCCTCACACGATTTTGAGTCGTGCGCGTCTGCCAATTCCGCCACTCGGGCGCAAAACAATACGATCATTGTAATGAATTATGCCCCTCTGTCAATAAACTGCGGGTATGATAAGATATCAACATCATAATTGTCACCTATGGCAACAAAAGCTCGTATCATTCTCATCTCCCTTGACGGTTGGGGCATCAGCCCGATCGAGGATAACAATCCTATGTACATGGCAAAAACGCCTGTCATGGATAGCCTCATTGCGCACTACCCCTACGGCGTCCTTGACGCCTCCGGCATCGCTGTCGGCCTCCCGTGGGGCGAGGTGGGAAACTCTGAAGTCGGCCACTTAAACCTTGGCGCCGGGTTGGTGGTATACCAAAATCTCCCGCGCATCAACATCTCTATCGAAAATAAATCGTTCCTGAAAAACGGTATCTTCCTCAAAGCCGCACAGCATGTACAAAAATACAAATCGCGTTTGCATCTGCTTGGTATCGCAAGTACCGGCGGTGTGCATGGACATATCAACCATCTCAAGGCTTTGCTGGAGTTTGCCCAGTCCCAAAAATTGAAAGACGTTTTTATTCATGCGATTACCGATGGCCGCGATTCGCCTCCGCAGGCGAGCCCCGGCTTTCTGAGAGATTTACAACAGGCAATGAAAAAGACAAAAACAGGCACAATCGCCACCCTGTGTGGACGGTATTATGCCATGGATCGCAACAATGTATGGGAACGTACGCAAAAAGCATACGATGTCATGACAAAGGGTACCGGCACGAAGAGTCGCGATCCGTTCGATGCCCTCAAACAATCATACGCCGCAAAAGTTGATGACGAATTACTCGAACCGGTCGTAATCGTCGATCGCAAGGATAATCCTATCGCTTTAGTGCAGGAGAACGATGCCGTAATCTTTTTCAATTTTCGAGAAGACCGCGCGCGGCAGCTTGCCAAAAGTTTTGTAGAAAAAGAATTCGAGGGTTTTGAACGCACCGTGCCGAACAATCTGTTTTTCGCTACGATGACAGAATACGAAGCTGGATTGCCGACAGAGGTCGCTTTTCCACCGGAACATATCAAGCTCCCTTTTGGGTCCGTAGTGGCAGATGCCGGATATCATCAGTTGCGCATTGCAGAATCGGAAAAATACGCGCACGTCACATACTTCTTTAACGGTGGTGCCGAAGAAGTCTACAAAAATGAGGATCGCATCCTTGTCCCCTCTCCCAAAGTGAAGACGTATGACATGAAACCGGAGATGGCCGCATACGAAGTGACAGAAAAAGTCGTCGAGGCAATCAAGAAAAAAAAGTACGACTTTATCATGATGAATTACGCAAATGCGGATATGGTCGGGCACACCGGCAATATCGAAGCAACCGTGCAGGCGATCAAAGTCGTTGATGAATGTGTTGGTAAAGTAATTGCCGCAAATCGCGAGGTTGGCGGCATTGCTGCAATCACTGCGGACCATGGCAACGCAGAGATTATTGTTGATCCTCTTACCGGCAGTAAAGATAAGGAGCATTCCACGACCCCTGTCCCGCTGATCCTTGTGCACGAAGATATGAAAAAAGACCGTACACCCGAAGAAGTGGAGGTCTTAAAAAAACAAATCAATCCTATCGGTATTTTGGCCGATGTCGCCCCCACCCTGCTTGAACTCTTTGATCTCAAAGCGCCTGCGGAAATGACTGGAAGGAGTTTACTGCGAGACTTGATGTAGAGGATACGCCTTGACAAACACCACTTATAGTGCCATCAATTTCTCAAATTCTTTCGAGTCTTTATAAGGCCCAATAATGGCAAGATGAATACGATTGGTGTGAAAAAGCTCTCGTGCGACACGTACAATATCTGCTAGTGTTACTGCCTGAAATCGGGCGAGTTTCTGCTCTGGAGTCAACAGTTTTCCGGTAAGCACCTCCTGTCCAACAAACCAGCTGACAACATTTTCCGAATCCTCAAATTGCAGGGCCATTTTGCCTTTGATAAAATCTTTCGCTCGTTTTAGTTCGGAGGCGGTCACGCCTTTTTTTGCAGCCTTTGCGAGCTCGCCCAAGATGAGCTTCAGCGCAAGATGGATTCGGGATTTATCCAACCCCGCTTGTATGGAAAAAACGCCCGTATCCTGAAACGATTGATGACTTGCTCTGATTGAGTAGCATAATCCTTTTCGTTCACGCACAGCAATAAACAGACGTGAACTCATGCCGCCGCCAAGGACGATACTTAACAAGGCCGCTGCAAATACATCGGGATGCGCGTGAGAATACCCATGAAACCCAAACGCACACTGGATCTGTTCGGTGTCTTTGTAGTGCACAAGGACTGTCGGCTTCTTCTTTGCCCGATAGCGAAAACGCGTAAATCCTCTCTCTGGAGCGCCATTTTCCCATGATGCGCCAAAATACTGTTGAACTTTCCGTAAGCCGTCAGTCGGATCAAAATTCCCCGCGATGCCGACTACGAGATTCTTGCCATAGTAATGCGCATTGCGAAATCGAAGCATCTGATCTCGAGTAAACGAAAGAATACCCGCATCCTCTCCTCCGATATCCCATCCCAAGCTCGATGGCTCGAACATGATTTTTTCTAACAGCGTATCCACATACATCAAGGGATTATCGCGATACATGTGCAGCTCTTCGCAGATTACTTTTTTCTCTCGCTCAATCTCTGCCGCGTCGAATTTTGAATGATAGAGCATATCGGATACCAGATCGAGCGCGAGATCGAGTTTGTCATGCACCAGTTTTACCCAATAGCCAGTTGTATCTTTCGTGGTATAGGCATTGTATTCCGCGCCAACGGCATCAAGCTCTTTTGAAATTGACAATGATGTCGGGCGCTTTTTAGTGCCCTTAAACATCATGTGTTCAATAAAATGAGAGATGCCGTTAATCTGCTTTTTCTCGTAGCGCGACCCAACGCCAAAAAGCACAAGCGCCGTTACGGTCTTGGTTTCGGTGAGAGGAGCGAGTATTACGCGAACATTATTTGAGAGGGTGTGTCTGGTATACATACGATTAGACATTGGATAATTTTTCGCGAAGATACGAATGAATGTCTGCAATCGCAATCCGTTCCTGTTGCATGGTATCACGATCGCGGACTGTTACGCTTTTGTCTTCGAGCGAATCAAAATCAACAGTCACGCAGTAGGGTGTGCCAATCTCATCCTGGCGGCGATAGCGCTTGCCGATACTTTGCGTCTCGTCGTAATCGGTCATCCAGTGAGGAGCAAGGAGCGCGTGCACTGATCGAGCAAGCTCTGCTAGGTTTTCTTTTTTAGAAAGCGGCAATACTGCCACTTTATAGGGAGCAATCCGTGGATGAAATCTCATAACTATCCGCTCCTCGGTCTCACCTTCAGTGGCAGTCGGCGCTTGCTCAACGTGATAGCAGGAAAGCAGCGCCATCAGCGTAAGGCGCGTTAAACCGAATGTCGGCTCTATCACATGAGGCACAAACTTCTCTCCCGAAACAGGATCGGTGTAGCGAAGATCCTCACCCGAATGTTTCATGTGATTTGAAAGGTCAAAATCAGTGCGATATGCCAACCCAAACATCTCCTTCCACCCGAACGGAGTCTCGTATTCAAGATCAACGGTCCGCTTTGAATAATGCGACAGCTCATCAGCAGTATGTTCGCGGATCCGCGTTTTTTCTGGCACGAACCCAAGCTCTGCCACCCAACTTCGCTGTTGTGCAAGCCAATATTCAAACCACTGCTCCCATTCGGATTCGCGGATAAAATACTCAAACTCCATGAGATCGAATTCGAGAGTGCGGAATGTAAAATTACCGGGCGTAATTTCATTACGAAATACCTTTCCTACGGAAGCAATGCCGAACGGCAGCCGTTTACGCGAAGTCGTCAGGATGTTTTTGAAGTTTACAAACATTGCTTGCGCGAGTTCGCCGCGCAGATAAATCGTTGTTTTGTCTTGTTCAAGCGTTCCGATAGAGGTCTGAAAAAGCAGGTTAAACTTTCTCGGTTCAGTGAACTTCCCTGCTATACTACAAGAGGGGCATGGTATGTTTTTTTCTTGTATGATTGAGTGCAGCTCTGCCGATGATTTTCCGTCAACTTTCAATTCCGGATACGCATCCTCGATCAGATGGTCAGCGCGATGGCGCGCTTTACATTTGAGGCAATCAACAAGCGCGTCGTTAAAACTCGCGACATGTCCTGATGCTTCCCACACTTTTGGGTTCATCAAAATCGCGGCGTCAATCCCAACCATATCCATACGGCTTTGCACAAATTTCTTCCACCACCAGTCACGGATATTGTTTTTGAGCTCCGTTCCCAGCGGTCCGTAGTCCCAGGAGTTGGCGAGACCGCCATAGATCTCACTGCCGGGGAAAATAAATCCCCGCTGTTTGCAAAAAGATACAATTCTCTCCATGTCTGTCATAAAGATCTTATCTCAATGTTATCGTATCGTCGTGCCAAGCCGCTCCTGGAGCAGCGGCATTAATTTTGCATGCACCTGATCAACTTCCTGTGCATGAAGCGTGCGTTCTTCCGATGCATAGGTGATATGAAATGCCAGGCTTCGTTTGCCTTTGCCGATCGACTTGCTTTCAAACACGTCAAAAAGCTGAATAGAACGAACAAGAGGGTCAAAAGTAGACAGCAGCCCTGCGATTTCCTCGTACGGCACAGCACGGTTCACAATGAAAGCAATGTCGCGTACAACGGATGGGTACTTAGGCAACGGAGCAAATGTGACTGCTTTTGAAAAGTGCGAGGATACGGCTTCAAATGCAATATCAAAACAAACAAAAGGTGTCTTGATGCCAAACTCATCGCGCACGGCATCGGTAGCAAATCCAATATATCCGATCTCTTCTTTCTCTTTCCAGACAAGCGATGCCGCTTTTCCTTTTTCCCAAAAAGAGTGATCGCTGTCAAGAAGGTGAAAGCGAATATCACGTAAGGCATGAGAAAACCACATATCGCAAAGCACCTCCACTGTTCCTTTGGCTTCTCGGAGCATGCCTTGTCGATCTCCTTTCTTCATGAGAATACCTGAAAGCATCAGATGTTCAGATGGCAGAGAGGATTTTTTTGCTGCTGGCTGATACACCTTGCTTAATTCAAACAGTTTCAGTTCAGGTTTCTTTTGTTCATTGCTGGCGGCTGTATTGAGAAGGCCTGGCAGCAAACTCGTGCGTAAGTATGTGAATTCTTCCGAAAGCGGATTGTGGATCGATACAGCTGCCATAGAATCAATACCTGCCTTTTTCAGCAGAGCGGCGCTGACAGCCGAATATGACATAATTTCTGTCCAACCGTTTGACTGCAGAGTATGTTTTGTGTCTTTTGCCGCTCCAAGGAGCGTATCTTCTTCAACGGGCGGTATTTCGCCGGTGAGAAGCTGAAGCGGCACTTTATCGTACCCGTATATGCGCGCGACTTCCTCAACAATGTCATGCGAACCGGTACAATCATGTCGCCGCCAGAAAGGAGGCGTGACAATGAGAAAACTTTCTTCTTTTTTTACCGTAAAACCAAGCGCGCTTAAGATGCGGCAGATATCATTCAACGGAATAGCAATGCCGATAATGCGTTCTATATCAGAAGGATAAAATCGGATAGTGATGTCTTTTTCCTTCTTTGGATATGTATCAACAACTGCTGTTGCCACCTCCCCTCCTGCAAGCTCCTGGATCAACTCAACTGCCCGCAGAAGACAGCGGGACGCATATTCCGGACTTAATCCCTTCTCGTAGCGCGCGGACGAATCTGTCCGCAAGTCAAGAACACGAGACGTCTTTCTTACGCCAACCGGCTCAAAATTTGCGGATTCTAACACAATGGTATTGGTGGCACTGCTGATACCGGCGCGCATTCCTCCTTTTATCCCGGCGGCGGCAAGCGGCCCTTCATCATCTGCGATGACAAGCATGTCAGGAGAAAGTTTTTTATTGTCACCATCCAGCGTTATGAGTATTTCATCTTTGCGCGCATTACGCACCGTAATCGTTTTATGCAGTAGATCAATATCTCCTTTTTTCGTCTTGGCAGTAAGAAGATCAGCATCAAAAGCGTGGAGTGGCTGTCCCAATTCAAGCATGACGTAATTGGTAATATCCACAATATTATTAATTGGCCGCATTCCGGCTACGCTCAAACGCTTTTGCATCCATTGAGGTGAAGGAGAAACCGTTATGTGGTCAATGACAACACCACAATACCGCGGGCAGGCGGCAGGATTTTGATTCTTAATCGAAAGGCGATACCTACTCTTTGCTTTCTTTTTGAGTGCCGTAAATCGAGAGCGCACCTCGGCATCAGAAAGCATATCGCGAAACGGCAACTCCATTATCGCTGCGACTTCGCGCGCAAATCCGAAAAGCGAAAACGCGTCGGGACGATTGGTCGTTATCTCTGCTTCTAATATCGATTCGCCTTGCTCATCTTGGCGTACACGGTCAATAGAAGGGCCGGCCAGAGATACGGCGGCCGCGAATTTTTTTGGAGACTTGGGGAGAGTTACGTATTCAGATAACCAGGAGTAAGAGACAGCAATGTTCATACGGGGATACGAGTATAGAGAGTTTACGCTCGCAAAAGCGTTTCGAGTGTTGAGCGATCGCGCGAAAGTTCGAGTGCGCTCGTGCGGCTGATTCGCTGATTGCGTACGAGCTTTGCAAGCTCATGGTCGAAGCTCATCATACCCTGCGCGCGCGACGATTTTATGACCTGCTCCAGCTGCTGCAGGCGCCCCGAAACCAACATTGCCTTTACGGATGCATCGTTTAAGAGCACTTCGTGCACCGGCACAACACCGCCTCCGATCGAAGGCACAAGCTCCTGCGTAATGACAGCGACCAAAACATCAGCAAGGAGTCCTTGAATATGCTGCTGATGGTGAGACTCAAACATGGTGATGAGTTTCTCAAGCGCACGCGTCGCAGAGTCAGAGTTCATGACTGCAATGACAAACATGCCAGCGCCGGCAAGCTCAAGGACGCGCCGCACAGCGTCGAGGTCTGGCATATCGCTGACAAACAACACGTCGATGTCTTCTTCTGTTGCATAATGCAATGCAGTGGAAAAGTCAGCAACGTCAACCCCGACCTCGCGTTGGTCAACAATACTTTTGTTGCTGACGAGGTTGTATTCGATTGGTTTTTCGATCGTCATGATATGTACGACGTGGGAACGATTGATTTCTTCCAGCATACTGGCTGCAAGCGTGGTGCGTCCCGATCCATATCCGCCGGTGACGATAAGCAGACCCTCCTTCTGAGTAAGAAATTTTTCAAAATCAGAAGGGATGTTCAGTTCGTGAAGCGTCTTTGGAGAGTGGCTCAAAAATCGAAAGGATACCGATAATTGTCCCTCCTGATGGAAAATATGGATTTTCACGCGGATGCGTTCGTCAAAAACGCGAGTAGCGACAAAATCTTTTTCTTTTGCCAATCTTCCCTGATCCTCGGCTGTAAGCAGATCATTGACAAGGTCGCGGATGGACTGATCGGTGATGATTTGTTCGGCTTCGACCGGCTCAAGAGCGCCATGGATGCGCACGGTCGGACGCGAACCCACGCTGTAATGGAGATCAGTCGCGCCACGTTTGAACTGATCGGTAAGAAGGCGGCGAAATGTTAATGATTGCGCTGTGTCCATAGGATACGATCTTTATATAAACGGTCGTACAATGATACATATTGTACGACCGTTTGAAAAGATTTGCAAACGAAGTGGCTCTACTCTCGTGTCACGCGTAAAACCTCTTCCACTGTTGTGAGGCCATGGATCGCCTTGATGATCGCATCTTGCTTAAATGTTGTCTTGCCCTGCCGGCGCAATTCTTTCGTTAAATCTTCGAGGGAAAACTTTGTATTCATAATTTCAGTAAGCTCCGGTGTCATTACAAGATCCTCTGCAACTACCGTACGGCCTTTGTATCCGCTCCCGCCGCAGGTATCACATTCCTTCTCACCGCCTTTGAAAAACTTCAGAGACCCTTGCATGGATATTCCTTCGAGCATGATGCGCGATTCCTCCGGTATTGTTTCCAGTTCGCTCTTGAATTCTTTTTCGAGCGGGGCGGGAATAGTGGTTTCCTGCTTGCAATCAGGGCATATCTTGCGCACCAATCGCTGGGCAAGGACCATATTCATCGCCGCGGATACTAAAAATGGCTCGATATGCATATCGATCAGACGGGGAATGACACCCAGCACATCTTTCGCGTGAATCGTGGATACGAGAAAGTGGCCGGTGAGCGCCGCATGGATGGCGAGTTCAGCTGTCTCGGTATCACGAATTTCGCCAACCATCACAATGTTGGGGTCTTGCCGCAGTAAAGCGCGCAGCCCTGACGCGAATGTCAGTCCGACTTCGGGGCTGACCTGCGTCTGGTTTACTCCCCTCATGAAATACTCCACGGGATCTTCCAGGGTTGAGATATTTACTGTTTCTTTATTGAGAGCAGAAAGGATGGAAAAAAGTGTTGTTGATTTTCCCGAACCTGTCGGACCGGCTACAAGCAATACGCCGGTCGGCCGCGCAATGATTTTTTCAAGATCATCGTGCACCTTGTACCAAAACCCGAGATCTCCAAGAGAAGGTGTTTTAACTTCCGACTGCAAGATACGCATCACGACTTTTTCGTTGCCCATCACCGGCAACGTGGAAACACGGAGGTTTACTTCCTGGTCATACACTTCACGGCGGATGCGCCCATCTTGGGGGATGCGCGTCTCATCGATTTTGAGATTTGCCAGCACCTTGATGCGTGATACGATTGACTCGTGAAAATGCGCAGGAAAACTCAAATACACCCGCAACACACCGTCAACGCGAAAACGCACGCGCGATGCGTCCTGTGCCGGTTCGATATGGATGTCAGACGTGCCAAGATCAACCGCTTCTTGGATCATAAGATCGACAATCGTTGCCACCGGCGCTTTTTTAATCACCTCAATCAGGCGCTTCTTCGCCTTTTTTTCCGTTGTCACTCGTTGCTTCTGTAGCACTTCGAGCGCGTCCGACACCTCTTTTTGGAATGCCGTATAGCCTTTCAACGCTTCACGGTATCCCGCATGGGTTGTCACCGCAAAATGCGTCTTATACGCTCCTTTCTTTGCCCAAAAATCAATGGCTTCAATGGATCGGTAATCTCCCGGATGTACAAGCGCGATTTTTACATCGTTATCTTTCTTGTCGTACAGAATAAGATGATAATTTTCTGCAACAGCCTGTGGAATGGTGTTTAATATGTCGCTCGGGATTTCGAGTTCGGCTAAATCCACAAAGGGTAAACTAAAAAGCTCGGCTTTTATCTGTCCGAGATCTTTTTCTGAAACAATGTTTTTTTTGATGAGAATTTCCTCTTCTTCTAGCCCCTCTTTTTTCGCTTCTTGTTCGACTTCCGCCCACTGCTCTTGAGTGAGTTTGTTTTGACTGATTAATGTTTGAATAATGCGCGTGGCAGGCATGGGAACGGATTAAAAGGTAAAATACTACTGGCGCTCGGTGAGAAATGGCGATTCATTGCCAATCTCTGCGGGACTTACCGGGATCGTTGCCGGGAAATCTTTCGTCAAAGATCGAAAAGCCGGAGAAGTAAAAATAGCTTTGTTCCAGTCGACTTTTTTCAGGGGAAATTCCATTCCTCCTTCTTTATTTGCAAAGATATCCTCTCCTGTTTGGGTTTGCTGAAAGAAAGTGGTATACGCATACCAACCGCCGCCCGCAAGAAGGACAACAAAAAGGATTCCTAATAATAAAGGAAGGTTCGCATGTTTTTTTTCGCTCTGTGGCATGGCTTGTTGATAACTAGCATTCCCCGGTAAACTATTTCCGAGAAGGAGCGTAGTAGAGTTTGACGGTAAGGGTGGCAAGTCTGCCTACCGGATCGAAGCTAAAAGAATCTACGTCGATAAGTCGCTTGCTTGTCTCCAGCGCGCCAAGGAGAGACTTGAGAGTGTTGTATTGCACGCCGGCATAGCTCAATGAAATGGTGATGTCTTCGATTGTCTGTTTGCCCTTTTTTGGCTTTTGCGGAGCGATATCAATGGCTTCAAGCTTGACTCCGTTCGGAGCAATTTCCTCAAAAAACCCGAAGAGACTTTCGTTGTTCGGCTGGATCGGAAGCAACATGGAAAGGGTATCACTCCCCTCGCCACGTTCCTGATAAAAGGCATGAAATGATTTGAGGTCAGCAAGATACTGTTCACGGTCATTGAGCTTTGCCTGTTCTGTTTCAATATTACGCTCGCCTCCCGCAAGATACAACTGCAGCCGCGGCTGAATCAAATACAGGTAAGAAGGCGTCAATACGCCGCCAAACACGATAACGATAAGAATCGGCGTTAACGCATTCAGAATGCTTGCTCCTGGTTTATTTTTCGGTTGAAGTGGCATTGCCAGTCTGAGTTAAAATTTCTCCGTTATAGGTAAGCGATACGGTAAACGTAACGCCGGTAATATCGCCTGCTTGATCGAGAATGGCATTCGCTGAACGGACCGATACATCCGGAAACGTGCTGGAAGCGCTCTGAAATGCGCGGATTTGTTTGCCGACTGTTTGATATGAATCAGTCAAGGCTCCGAGGGTGAGAACATTTGAACCGGAAGATACTGAAATCGAGTCGTACTCAACTGCTTGAAGCGTAGCTTTTTCGAGCGCAGTCAAAAATTGCGTCCAGTACACATGCTTATCGAGCAAGTTGCGGATCGAGCCAAGCGTATCCTGAAATGAAGTTAAGGCTGATGTATTTTTTTCTAAGCTGGCTATTTCAGTATTCACCGCATCTAAACGCGCCTGGAGAGCTGCATGTTCATCTGCCTTCAGCAGATCATAGATAAATATACTCCCGTATGCCGCCCCTACTAACCCGATCGCTATCAAAAAACTCGTAAGTACCTGGATAAGATTCTTACGTTCCACTTGGCGCGATACCTCCAGCATAACATCAGGCGACATCAAATTGACGCCAAGCTCCTTGCGGCGAAATATATTTTTCCGCTTTTGGGGCTTCTTTTCCTTCTCTCCTCTCACCTGATCGCCTTTGGCGTCAGAGGCATCTTGTTTTAGGAAGTTTGAGTCGGGCATGGATAGGATCTAGGGCCTAAAGATAAGTATAGCATGGTTTTGAATTTCATGAAAGCGACATATTCTTACATCTCTCTCATGGCAAGACCGATAGCGACAGAAAACTTTGGACCCAAAGAAGCAAGCACTGGTTTTAAATCGGATGGATACTCAATACCGTTCCATGGATCGCTCAATACTACCCTCATATCAAGTTCTTTACCGAGATACTCAACGAGACCGGGCAGCAATGCGCTTCCGCCCGTAAGGATTATCTTATCCACGGTACCGCTCCCCTTGCCGGTAGGCGTTACGGGATAATTCTTGTACAGATCAAGCGTATAACGGATTTCATGCACGATAGGTTCGAGCGTTGATTTGAGAATAGCCGGAACTCCTGCGCTACCGCCCGATTCATCAAGAGCGGTTACGCCAATATCGCGTTTGAGCTGTTCAGCGCGTTTCTCGCTGATCCCCAGACTTGTGACGATCGCACGGGTCATTGCGGTGCCGCCTGTCTCGATACTGCGCCCGAGAAATGGTACGCCGCCTTCAATAATAATAATATCCGTAAGGTTTGCTCCGATCTCCACTACCATTGTTTCAGCCATATCCCCGCCCACCAAAGAACGTGACAATGCTATCATCTCCGTCTCAAGGCTTGCCAGGTGCAATCCGCATTCCTGAAAAATAGTGGTATAGCGCGACACGGTGTCTTTGGAGGCTCCTGTAATGAGGACCCGCACTGTCTTATCTTCTTTTTCTTCTTCCTTCTTTTCTTCTTTCTTTCCAAACGGCAAGCCCCCCTTTTTCTTCATCCCTTTATTGAGTATTTTGGAGTCAAGCTCAATCTCTTCCAATGGCAGTGGGATGATTTTTTTTGCTTCCCATTGAATGGCAGATTCCAACTCTTCGTCAGACATAGCCGGGAGGCTGATCAAAGAAGAAAATACCGAATAGGTCGGCAGCGCTGCATTGGTCCTTTTAGTGGCAAACTTCGTTTTTTCCAGTATCGCACGGATATAACCCGCAACCGAAGAAGACTCCTCTTGCGTCAGACCCCGTACGCTTTGTGGAGGCTGTTCTACCATGCCGTAATTCAACAGCGACCGTTTTCCGTCACCTGTAACCGAAAGCTCAACAATCTTTACGCTTGAAGTGCCAATGTCAACACCCAGCAGGCTTAATTCTTTTTTTTGAAATAAAGGCATGATTGTAATAATACCATAGATATGCCGATCACATCAGTGGATATCATTTGACCGGCAATGAGCGGACAATATCGGCAATGCCCGGTGGCGGGTTGATTTGCGCGCGACCGGTATCAACAATATCCTCGGAGCCCTGATCGTATCCGCCATACACTCGACCAAAGGAAAAAGTACTCGCGATCATTGATCCTTCCACAGATAGAGGAATATCGATGTCGCTAATCGCGCTCCGGAATGGTTTTTTCATTTCTATCTTTTGGGCAGCGGTCAAACCGGGGATTGCATCAATCGCTTGAATGCATTTTTTTCCATCTCCGTTCCTTGTTTCGATGGTCCCTTCCGCAAAGAACAAACCGTCTACTGACACAGAAGTAAAATAACCCTTGTTGTCAGGGCGTAAAAAAGGCGGGATGCAATCATCGATGATGATATTTCCCCCGTTTCCTTTGTCATCTTTGAGCGCAATCCATGCGACAGAGGCAAGCCGTGAGAGCGGCGGCGATGAAAGTGCAGTTTGGTCATATCGGACCGGCGCGTAAAAATGGATATCAGCTCCATATGCTACGATGGTACCTGCGCCGGAGGTTGTGTTGTTCAATGAATTCATGATCGTATGTGGAGCACGATCAGTAACAGAACCGATCTGTAACACCTGGCCGGGACCGGGGGTAGCGGGCTTGTAAAGATGAATTTTCCCCTTCAGACGGTTTGTTACACCCCCAAATTCTATCTGATTAAAATTGACAACCTCGTACCCATATTTATTCTTAACGCCATCACGAGGCGAAAGGGTGGTAAGCGCGAGCTTGTTCAGTGTACCCAAAGCGCTTATGAGTTTATTTTTATCCTTCGATGCCTGCGCAGGAAACTCAATACGAAGCGCTCCTTCGCGCCGGTCACGGTTTGGTTCAGCTGGAGGCGGCGTTTTTCCCGGAGCTTTTTTATTGGAATCCCTTCGTTTCTTTTCTAACCGTGATGAGCCAACCAGTTTTCCTGTCTGCAATCTCCCCTGCGCATCTTTATATTCACCGGTGAATGCTTCGTCAGCAAAATCAATATCACTCAGATCAAAGCCCTTTCGCGCAAATGCCGTGCCTCCGCTTGTCTCGATGCGCGGCCCGACATATTGTGTGCGCCATGGGCTCTTGCCGACTGTTTCAATAAATCCAACATCTTCGCATAGCTTTTGGTTCAAGCATGCGGATGCATCGATTACGATATCAAGACCGCGAGCGCGCGCGGCATCAATACTGATTTGCTCATTAGGCAAAAATACCACTGGCAATCCCGTGACTGGATGTACGCGAATCTCATATCGCTCTTTTGTTGTTTTGTCTTGGGCATATGAATACGGCGTGTCATAGAGAGTCTTACCGCTAAACGCAAACCATCCGAGATTATTATTCCACGCCCAGCCGCGGAACTCATTGGTAAAATCATCAAAGTGAATGCCGAATTTCTTATCATTCGGGCATGGCAGCCCTGGCGCTTGATTGACGGAACAACCGTTTAATTGGATCCATCCCAAATCCTTCAATTGCAAAACCTTCGCCCATCCCTCCACCTCATAGAGCTGTTGAGTACTTTTCTTATTGCCAAAGCCTACCTCAACAGGTTTTCGTTCTTTACTGATTTTTGCATACGGGATCCCGCCTCCAGGTGGCACTGTTGAACCGCTTAATGACCGCACTTGATCAGGCGTAGGGCATTTTCCGGCTTTCTTTTCATCCCGTGTACACAGAGTACTGCAGGTGCTTCCCCAGCAGATAAATCCATACACGGAGGACCACGACCATCCCTCAATCTCGTCGGGCAAGCCTTTTCCTTTATTGTCCTTCCCTCCATCGTATTTCACGACGCCGAATTCTCCGATCCGCTCCTGCGTCGCTTCATCACGAATAACATGGCGCTGGCTCACCCATCCAAGCGTCTGATTCCATGCCCATCCGCCGATGAGCGCGGACCCCTTTTCTTCTGTTGTCGGAGCATTCGCGTTATCGTTTGCTGCATCAGTTTGCAAAGAAAAAGGAATGGCGCTGAAAAGAAAAAAAACTCCAATGCCCGCAACGATGCCGATTGTGATAATTTTGAAAGCTGAACGTATTGACCGCATATACCATATAGTATACAGTATTTTTGCATTTTCTACTATCTCTGCCTATGGAAACAATCGTACAAAGCTTTACCAGCAATCTGCGGCGCGTACTCGCGCAAGCCGCGGAGCTTGCAACTGCTGAACAGAAAAAAAACATCGAGCCCGCCCATCTTTTTTATGGGCTTGTCAACCAAGCCGAAACATCGATCACGGATATTTCCTCGCTGAAAAAATCAAAAACAAACAAGGTAACACCGCGCAAAAACCGGACCGCACAATACGATACGCCCATGCTTTCGGCCATGAGCAGAAAAATCCTCATGGACTCCGCCGCGCTCGCGCAGTCATACAATCACACCTATGTTGGCACAGAACATCTGCTTGTCGTGCTTTTAGAAAGCAAGAATCCAAAAATCCAAGAGTTACTCTCATCGCTGCAAGTGGACGCCGGACAGCTTGATGGTTATCTTCGCAACTTGATGAAAAGCTCCTCAAAGCTGCTTGATATTTTAGACACAATCCTCACCACGGAACACGGGAATACCCCGGAAGGACACCATCACCATTATGACGAAGAGGAGCCGTGCTGTCATGAACAGAGACATAGGGAGGAGAAGAAGCAAGAAGGCAAACCGGCACGCCGTGAAAAACGCGTATCGGCGCTGGAGTTTTTCTCCTCTCTTCTCACTCACCCCGATGTAGCTCGCACGCTCGACCCCTGCATCGGCCGCACGGGAGAGATCGAGCGGCTTATCCGTATCCTTGCCCGCCGTACAAAAAATAACCCCGTACTAGTGGGGGAACCGGGCGTGGGCAAAACAGCGATCGTGGAAGGCCTTGCGAAAAAAATCGCGGAAGGGGACGTGCCGGAGTTTTTGCGCGATAAAAAAATCTATTCTCTCGACCTTGCATCCCTCGTTGCCGGCAGTGCGTTTCGAGGCGAACTGGAAATACGGTTAAAGCATATCGTCAATGAAGTGAAGCAAGACCCGAATGCAATCTTATTTATCGATGAAATTCACAACATCGTAGGCGCCGGCTCGGCAAACGGAGCGCTTGATGCCAGCAATATCATCAAGCCCGCCTTAGCGCGCGGTGAATTGCGCTGTATTGGCGCGACGACATTCACGGAATACAAACGCCATATCGAAGATGACCCGGCGCTGGAACGCCGCTTTCTCCAGATACCGGTACGGCCACCGAGCGTGCAAGACGCAAAAGAAATCCTCAAAGGCCTTGCGGCAGGATATGAGAATCACCATGCAATCAAAATCTCGCCGGAAGCGATCGATGCGGCAGTTGAACTCTCCGAGCGTTACATCACGGAAAAAAATCTCCCCGACAAAGCGATTGATGCAATCGACGAAGCAGCCGCAAAATTACGCTTACAGGCACGAACCCTTCAGGAGCAGACACTCACTGTCGCCCATGAACGAATTCAGAGCATCGTTGGAGCAGAAGCTGACCAGACGCAACTCAAAGAATTGCTTACGTCTCTCAAAGACACCTTAGATGCGGCGAATGGCTCGGCAGTTTCCGTACTGCGCGCCGAACATATTGCAGACATCATAGCCAGCGCAACAGGGCTTCCCCTCCAATCGCTCCTGCAAGATGAAAAAACAAAACTTCTTCATCTTGAGCAACTGCTCTCCGAAAAGATCATAGGGCAGGATCATGCAAAAACAACTGTTGCTCGTTTTATCCGGCGAGCGCGCATTGGCCTGATGAAACCGGGCAGACCGCTTGCCTCGTTCCTTTTTCTAGGTCCGAGCGGGGTGGGAAAAACCGAGCTTGCCCGTATCCTTGCAGACGCCACGTTTGGCACAAACGGTTTTATCAAGCTCGATATGTCGGAGTTCTCCGAAAGCTTCACTGTCTCTCGGCTCATCGGCGCTCCGAGCGGATATGTCGGATACAAAGAGGGCGGACGGCTCACCGAAAGCGTGAGACAAAAACCATCTTCGCTTGTACTGTTTGACGAAATTGAAAAAGCGCATCCTCGCATTTTACAAGTCTTGCTGCAGATCATGGATGATGGATGCCTCACTGATTCAGCGGGAAAACGCGTTGATTTTTCCAATACGATTATTGTGATGACATCAAATATCGGTGCGCAGTATTATTCTTCAAAAGGATCGATTGGATTTGATGAAAACCTAAAAACAAGCGATGCCACTACTCGTGAGGCAGTGCTTGGGGAGGTAAAACGCATACTGAATCCCGAGCTCGTCAGCCGTATTGACCAGACAGTTATTTTTGAAACATTACAAACAAACCATCTGCAAAAAATTGCAGAATTGCACCTCAAAGATTTGGCTTCGCGTATGGAACAAAAACATGGTATACTTGAATGGAAGCCCGGTGTGCTGCGCGCAATCGCAACACGCGTGGCGGCAAAGAACAATGGCGCGAGAGAAATTCGCCATATAATCGAGCAAGAAGTGGAAAGTAAAATTGCGGAATTACTGCTTGGCTCGCGCACCACTTCGTCTCGACATGCAATTCTAGTTGATGCAAAACGCGATGTACTGCAGTGCATTCTGCAAAAGTGCACGTAAAACGAAGATCATACCGTAGCAATAGCCATGGCCCTTTCAGCCCAAAACCTGCCCCTGCCAGGTCCGCGGCCGAGGCGCACGCATCCCACCCGAACACCCGCCGCGCAGCCAACGGGTGTGATTATTCAATTTCCTCGGCAACCGTCTGCGCCGCCGCCGCCTCCGCCACCGTCTCCATCAGAAGAAGAGGAGGAGGATGGTGACGACGAGGGGCGAGCGGAACGGATGGAAAACTTCCGGCGCCTTGCAACGGCAAAACGCGCGAGTTTTATGCAAGCGTACAATCTCGCTATGCAATTTCGCGCTGCGGAATCAGAGCACCGCAACGAAGTGTTTTTTATGGTGCTCATTGCAGCCATGGTCATTGACGGCATTGATCTCGTTGAAGTAGTAGTACAGGCAGGAGGGTTTGCATCATCGGGTGCGGCTACTGCTACTGTCATCGGTGCCCCGATCGGCGCTGCGATAGCAGCCATTAGTGCCGCTGCAACAGTCATAAATGTTATCCTCAATATGGTGTCAAAGGGCTCATTGCAGCTCTTTTTGTTTTTCTTCATGTTCGGACGCGGCACATGGTTTTTGAAATTGATTGTCATACCGGGTGTACTCATGCTAGAATTGATTCCGGGAATAGACGCTCTTCCTGTGGAAACGCTTTGCGTCGCTTACGCGTGGTTTGAGTCAGCAAGGAAGGCACAGGAAGATGGCGAAACAGCAGAAGACTATGAAAAGCAATCACAAGTCCTTCAACGGTCGTTCGCCCAGACACAACGCGAACTCGCCGGTGAAGAAGAATCGTAAATCGAAACTATAGACAAACCCTACTCTCTAACCCCTAAACCACCATGGACTGGAAACGCATACTTCTTATCATCGGTTTTCTTTTGTTAGTGGGGGCCATCGGGTTCCTGCTCTATCTCTTTTTCTTTGCGCCCCCCCCGTCGCCCAAAGAGCCGGAAAAACCGCCGGAGATCATTACCGGTCTGCCGGAAGCGGGTCCGGCACAGCCTCCGACATTGCGGCCTGAAGTGCCAACAACCCCAACAGGCGTCGCACTTCCTGCTGGCGGCGAAGTTGTAGTGCAACCTCCCCTTCCGACAACTGCATCGGAAGCGCAAGGCGGCGCTGTACAAATAAAGGAGTTAGAGCCGGACCGCGCGCTTGCACCAATCCTTGCGGCTGATGGGGAAAATATCGTGAGCCTTGATATCTATGACGGCACCTTCTATCGTTTCACGCCAGATGGGCAGGCGGAAAAAATTACTGACCAGACATTTCTCGGCGCAGAAGAAATCCAGTGGTCGCCTGACGCAAAGAGAGCCGTTATCGGCTTTATCGACGAATCAAATATCGTCTACGACTTTGAAACAAAACAACAGATAACACTGCCGAAACACTGGGAAAATTTTGATTTTTCCCCTTCCGGCAAAGAAATGGTGTTCAAGAGCCTCGCAAACGACGTGGAAAACAGATTTCTCGTAATTGCAAACGATGACGGGTCCGGCGCCCGTGCGCTCGAGTCGTTAGGTGAACGCGCCGGATTGTTTGATGTGAAATGGTCGCCCTCCGACCAAGTGGTTGCGATCGTGCGAGAAGGCATCGATGGATCACGCCAGCGCCTTTATTTTATTGGAAAGAATGGCGAAAATTTCAAATCTGCTGTAGTCGAAGGGCGAGGGCTTGAGATGAAATGGTCACCGCAAGGCGACCGCCTTCTGTATAGCGGGTATACGGCTGAATCAGAGTTCAAGCCAGAACTTTGGATCATGAATGCGCTTGGAGAAAATATTGGCAGCGGGCGTCAACCACTGAAAGTAGAAACGTGGGCGGAGAAATGCTCGTTTGGAGACAACGAAACGCTGTATTGCGCCGTACCAAAGACGATGGAACGTGGAGCAGGGTTGTTGAAATCTGTCGGCGATACCAACGAAGATGCCATTTACAAGATTGATCTTACCACCGGATCAAAGGTGAAACTCGCGGAACCACCGGAACCGCATACGGTCGGCGAGATCGTCATCTCAAAAGATCAGTCTGTCCTCTACTTCACCGATAAAGATACCGGACGCCTCTACTCCATGCGGTTGTAGAATTATCATCCCCGTCCCCTGTCATTCCGGCGAAAGCCGGAATCCCGTGAGTGATCACTTGGCCAGCCGAGCGGATGCGAGGCGAATCTAGCAAAAGCAAAAACTCCAAAAATGAGAAAAATCCTCATCTCGACAATCCTATCCGCCATCATCCTTTTCGGAATTTCTATTAGCTTGTCGGCACAAACGGTGCACGCCCAAGCGTCTTTGAAAACGGAAAAAAGTAAAATCTCGGATTTCTATCTCCGCTTCCCGATCGGAGATGTTTCAAAAATCTCGGCAGACGATTTCAAGCAAGGGAAAGCGTTGCCGCATTATATCACCGGCATCTACCAATGGATGGTCGGTGTTGTTGCGATCCTCGCCGTAGTCGCTTTAATGGTCGGCGGCGTGATATGGATGCTTGC
>JACQSB010000022.1 GCA_016206175.1 Candidatus Uhrbacteria bacterium
ATAGTATATTAATGACCACAATGACTGAACACAAATTGTATTCATTTTATTGGATAACACATATGAAACCTTGACAAAATCATACCGATATGGTATACTTTTTGCCACTGTTATAAGGTTTTTTGCTTATAGCGACAAGCCTTTACAGGAATGATTTGTCCTTTGAAATATATGTCATCTCGAACGCAGAGAGAGAAATATTCAAGCGGCTCTCGTGGTAATTCCGCGCCGCTGCGGCCCGAAAACACGAGTCCTCGCGGCTTGCGGATTACCCATCGGCCGCTAGGTATGAGTTGGTGGGCTTTTATTCTCTCACTACGTTCGGGATGACGCACAAGAAAGGAAACAAGATGAAAACTATTATCGCGGCCGCGATCGCGGCCATGGTCATCGCCCCCCTCCCCGCGCAGGCGGAGGAGGAGTTCGGCGTCGCTTTCGCGGCACCGGTCGTCAAGGACAATGTCCGGAAGGTCCTTCCGGGCCAGCAGATCACGCTGCGGCTCAACATCACCGGCAAGGCGACCACGCTCACGATTGCCGGCCCCAACGGCTGGCAGCAGGACGAGAAGAGCATCTCCGGCAAGTTCGAATCGTGGCCGTTCGCGGTCACGAATGCGACTCCGCCGGGCGTGCTGAAATTCAAGGTCAAGGCCACTTCGGCCAGCGGCAAGACGCTCGAGGACTCGATCGAGTTCCTCAATGTCGGCGTCGGCCCCGGTCCGACGGATTCGCCGGTGCAGACCGCTCCGAACCGCGAGGTCGCAACGGAGAAGTCGGACAACTCCATGCTCACCAAGAATCCGACTCACTCCGAGCGGGTCATCACGTCGAGCCCCAACCACGAGGTCGTGCCGGTGCACACCTCCGTGAACTGGATCGCCCCGCCCAGCACGCGGACCAGTGGTGAACTCGCGGGTCGGAGCTTCAACAGCACGACGGTCGAGAGCCTCTGGCAGCTCGAGGGGACTCCGGTCCTCTTCGGTGCGGCTCTACGCACCGCGCCCGAGTACGCCAATGGCAACTTCGCGGGCGCTACCGGCATCGCCCCTCTCGTCGGCCTCGACGGCTACTTCATCGGCGCCAGCGGCAGCTACTCCGTCATGGGGCTCGTCGGTCTCACGGCTGACCCGTGGAAAGGCGGCCTCGCGAAATGGCCGCTCCAGGCGGAACTCCGCGGCTCCGGGCCGATCGGAGAATGGGCCTCGCACGACGAACATCTGCACACCGACTTCGAGGAGATCGGCGGCGGCTTCGAGCTCGAACTCACCCTCGCGAAGAGCGACGGTCTCTCCTTCGGTCTGACCGGAGGGGTCGAGTTCGCTAAGAAAATGGTCGAAACGCAGCCATGGCCTCGCGGCAGGGGCGGCATCAAGACCGTTTTCCCTGTCGGCAAAGTCTCGACTAGCCTGAACATCGGCTATGTCCGCAGCCTCACGGTGGGCGACCCGACCGACGGCCTGGCCGTCGGTCTCGAGCTTCGGCCCCTCGCGCCCGCCACCCCGGCCGACAACAACTCGCCCGCGCCGCCCCCGTCGGGTGGTAAGGTCGTCAAGTCCATCTAACCTATTCCTTTCTTCGACTTCCGTTGCATGAAGGTCGCGACAGAAGTCATACGTTCTTTGTTCCCAGACCTTCTTCGACCGCGGTGCGCTCTGCCCGCGGTCTCCCTTTTATCTCGCAACGCACGCCTTTAGCTTGTCACCCAGCCTAACTTTATGTCATCCCGCCGAAGGGCGGGATCCAGTCTCTAAACAAAATCTTCGTAGAGATCTCTCCAGTGTGGATTCATTTCCTCGATAACTCTCAACTTCCATGATCTATTCCACTCCTTGAATCTTTTCTCTCTTGTAATCGCTTCTTTAATATCATAAAACTCCTCATAGTATACAAGGAGTTTTACATTATATTTCTTCGTAAATCCGACCACTAATCCTGCCTTGTGTTCCCAGACGCGACGAGATAAATCATTCGTGACGCCAATGTATAATGTGCCGTTTCTTTTACTTGCGAGAATATAAACGTAATAAGATTTCCCCATTCTGCGAGAATCTGGATCCCGGCCTTCGCCGGGATGACATTATGAAAGATGGGATGACACAATAATGGCCTTTTTTATACAACCAACTTCTTAAACTCCTCTACCATCGGCACTTGCTCTGACTCAAGCCCATACTGCTCTGCGGTAAAAACCGCTGTCCAATCCGCAAGCACGAGCGAAGAAAATATCTTGTAAAACGGATGCGCTCCTTGCAGGTCAATCACTTTTACCGGCAATCCCCGATCGCGGTATAAGCCCTCCAAGACACTCATACGTTTTTGAATTCGCGAATGATCGCTTGCATCTCGAAGAAATAAAAAATAAAAGGGCATATTAAGTTTTTCGCGCGCCCCGTTTGAATCAGGACTCGATTCGTGTCCGTAGACTCGAACGGGATCAAACCCTGTCATCTCGTTATGGTTTAGCTCCGGCACAAAGTTGTAAAAAGCCGGAATTTTGCCTGTTTCATTAAACTTGATTTTCCAGTTATAGGCGATCGACTCATTGCGCGTTGAGGCATAAATCACCGGCACGAATCCTTGCATCTCGCGCGCGAGTTTCTTGCCATCTTCTTCAAATGAAACGGGATCGAGTTCAGTGGCAAGAGATGACACGTGCGCAAGCGCATCGTCGAGCCCGAGAAATTTCAGAAGAGCCTTAAAACTAAAGCCAAGCGCTGAACGTGGCTGGATGCCGGTATGGGGAAGTTTGATGTAAGCAACTCCATCGCGCTTTGCCGCCTCGATGAGTTTGCCCCCGACGGCAACAACAACACGCGCGAAGCCCTTCTCCCCTGCTTCATCATAGGCGCTTATTGTTTCTTCGGTATTGCCGGAATACGAACTTGAGATGATGAGCGTCTCGCTTTTTTCATCATCCGCTATTGATGGCAAGCCGTAGTCGCGATGCACGCTCAACCGCAGCGAGGGATCCCATGTTTTCAAAAGCCCCGCGGCAAGAGCTGACCCGCCCATACCTGCTACGATAACGTGTTGTTTCAACTCAAACTTTTCGGCGTTCTCAATAATTGGTTCATAGGAAAACTGTTTGGCAAAGTTACGAATAGCATCGGACATCATAGAATGGAGGTTAGTGTAGACTCATTATAGCAAAATTAGGCGTCAAAAAATACTCGACCAGTGCGGTAGGATTCGATGTATGACTGCACGGTTGCAAACTGCGGCGAGGGGAACTCATCCAGATCATACCACCCCCACCATTCGCATTTTTGCGGCTCGCACACAGTAGGTTCACCGAAAGCCCAATCCGCGACCATGCCAATATCAACGTACTGTTTCCCGGGATAGGCTTTCAGGTTCATGACGCGTAAAAACCGAAGATTATTTATTTCTATCCCCGCTTCTTCTCGCACTTCCCTTCGGGCGCAATCCTCAAACGATTCGCCAAACTCAATATGCCCGCCCGGAAAAGCGTACTCTCCTTCGCCATGCGAACCTTTCCGCTTACCCATCAAAACTTTGCCGTCTTTGAATACCATCACCCCAAGACCAACGCGAATGCGCGGTGCGGCATCAGTCATAGTTATCATTTATTTTTTTATCCATGGCACCGCTTGAAGTGCTATTTTAATGGATTGCCTTCCTTAATTTCATTGGCTCGCCTGCGTTCTCGATGATAAGACTTTCTGAATCATTTTATCCAGCACTAATATGATTAATCATCAAAGAAATAAGGTGTCAGGTACCTTTTTTCGGCCAGTCAGCAATCTCAACGCGAGAGCCGCGCTTTGCCACGATCACCTTCTGGCGTTGTTTCCATCCAAGTTCGCGGATGATGCGAATGGGAATGCTCACAAGATACGATCCCTTTGATTGCTGGATGTTGCGAATATGTTCACGGGTTGTTGAGCGGCGTGGCATAAAAAATCCTATGGATAATCATAGGATTACCCTCGGGATTTTTCAAGAGGAAAAACTATTCCTGGCGCCTCTCTTGCCTATTTCAACTTATAAAAAGTCGCTTTACCCTTGCCGACTCTTACAATTATTCCCAATTCGATAAGTTTCCTAAAATCCAAGTTTCTCGTCGCTTTGGCACGCCGGGTAAGCATGGAATAATCCTTGTCGGTTATGAATCCTTTTTCCTTGATGAAATTGATCATGGTCTGATGATACTCTTTTAGAATGGTAGCGGGACTGATTGCTTCTTTCTCCAGCTCCTTCTTCACGCGCAGAAGTTCATCAATAATTCCATCTGTAAAATATTCCAGCCAAGACGTAAAATCAATGCGATCTTTCAAATCGTAATAATTGCCTTTCAAACCGACTTCAGAAAAATAACGCGTAACATTTTGATTATAATAATTCTCAAAACTGAATAAGTTGAATGTATTAAGTCCCATTTTTGCCAACAAAACCTTGGTGGCCAATCGCGCAGTGCGCCCATTGCCGTCAATGAAAGGGTGGATAATCACACATTGCCGATGAAAAATACCAGCCAAAATCAACGGATCAACGGATTCGGTATTTTTTTCCAAAAACTCAAACAAGTCACTCGTCAAGGATCTCACATCCTGATGATCCGGGGGCCAATAGATGGTTTTTCGCGCTCTTGGATCATTGACAAAAACCGGCTCTTGACGAATATGCCCACAGCGATACTCACTGATAAGTCCGTCGGTAACCATTTTTTGAATGTTCTCCAACCCATCAAGAGATAAGGAGATTCTTTTCTTTTTGATCAAATTATTCAACTCAAGCAGTGCTTTATTATAGTTCAAAACTTCTCTTTCAGAATCCCGAACATATTCGGGCCTATTTTTCAAAATCCTTTTTACATCGGTCAGTGGCAGTGGGTTGCCCTCAATGCTCGTCGAAGAATAGGCCGATAGTTCTCTGGCCCGACGCTCCATTTCCAGAAGCACCACCGATGGAAAGCTGCGGCTGTTCAGTTCTGTGACAATTTCCGCCACGCGCTTGACATTGGCTAATAGCTTGTTGGTTATTGTATATCTGGGCTTAAACACAAGCTCTCCCATTAATTCAATAGACTAATTATAGACGATTATTAGACGATTGTCAAGTCGCTATTCGGTCTCTATTAACCTGCCCCACGGCAGCGTTTGAAGTGCTATTCAAATGGAGCGGAATTTATAAGCCAAATTCTTTCATGAATTTTCCCAGATTTTCTTGAAAAGTTTTATTGGATATCGAGAGTAAAAAGGATTTTTCTGTTGCACATTTTGGACATTTTCCAATGTTCTCGGTAAGTCCTTCCTCTGAACGATTGTTGTGGCCATTCCATTGAAAATATTCGCCGCAATCACACTTTTCCCCTCGTACATATTCCTGCTCTCCTGCGGCATCAAAAACTTGATAATACCCTCTTTCATCCTTCGTAAATTCATCTTCACTGGTTTCAAAATATATTCGGCTCATTTCCGCAACACGAGGAAAATCATGTTTGCGTATTAAAAATCTACGGAGCAACCGCTGTCGGAATTTATCATTAGAGACCTGTTCGTACCAATGATACGCATTCGCTAGGGCGGCGTCGAGATCAATTTCGGCTTGTCGGCTCAATGCGATCAACATAAATTCCTGATCATTATAAGGAACATTAAGATGGGAGGCATTCAATAATTCCTTTATATTTTCATCTAACCCTTTTGTCCCGTGAATAAAATAGTCAACCAAAAAATGATATAACTTATTCCTATTCTTTTTAACTTCCGCATCGTCCCCGTGAAGGCGAAGCACTTGTTCAAGAAGACCGCGCGCACCTTCTATATCATTTGCCTGAACAAAGCGTGCCAACTGTTCAAATTGTTGTGCTAATTCACTTTTCGGTCTTTTTTTAAAAAACTCCACATAATTCTTTTTGATTACTATTATATTTTTGATTACCGTTATCCCCCATGGCACCGCTTGAACTTCTTGCCGGAACCGCAGGGGCAGGGGTCGTTGCGGCCGACTTTAGCCGCTGTGTTCTCGTGCGTAGAAGTAGCTTCGTCGCCATTGCTGCTTTTTGCCGGCGCGCTGTAGACAAAATTACGAGCTGCCTTCTGCTGCGCCGCTATCGCTGCGCCGCCTATCTTATAGATCGAATACACCACTTGCTTATTGATAAACGCGAGCAGGTCGGTAAAGAGGCGATACGATTCTTTTTTATACTCCACAAGAGGGTCATGCTGACCATAACCGCGCAAACCGATACCTGCCCGCAAATGATCGATCGCTTCCAGATGCTCCACCCATAACGTATCGATCGAACGCAAAATGATATCTTTTTCAATCGTACGCAATGCAAGGTCCGTCTCCACGCCAACTCCTGCCGCTTCCACGCGCTCTTTTACTGCTTCTTCATGAGAGTCGTATGCGCTGCGGGCAAGACCGGTCAGATACTCAATGATTTTCGTGCGCGTCTGCGCGTCTGCATTTTTATCTCCCGCTGACTTATGGAAATCTTCAACGGCAACCCTCACTTCTTCCGACATGGGGAAAATCGTGTTGACCACCTCATATATCTCTTTAAGATTCCACTCTTGTTCTGCTTCGCTTGCGGTGTGGTATAGCACGACGCGTTCGATCTCCTCTTCCACCATCTCGAAAATCATCTGGCGTAATGTCGGCTTGTGCTTCCCCTCCTCGGTGATACCGGTCTGCTTTTGTATTTCGCGCAAAAATTGCTCCAATGTTTCCCGCCGCTTACGGTAAATCACATCGCGCTGTTTATTGATAATATCGTCGTATTCAACAAGATGTTTCCGGATGTCGAAATTATGTGACTCCACCTTCTTTTGCGCTTCCTCGATCGACTTCGATATCAGCTTGTACTCGATCGGCATGTCCTCCGGCATTCCGAGCTTATCCATGAATCCTTTGATTTTTTCCGATCCAAAAATACGCAGCAAGTCGTCTTCAAGAGAAATATAAAATTGCGAAGAACCGGGATCGCCCTGGCGTCCGGCACGACCGCGCAATTGATTATCGATGCGCCGCGACTCATGCCGCTCGGTGCCAAGCACATGCAAACCTCCTGCTTCACGCACTCGCCGCGCTTCTTCTTCATCGGATGGATTTCCTCCTAAAATAATATCAACACCGCGGCCTGCCATATTTGTTGCAATCGTCACAGCACCATATCTCCCTGCTTGCGCGATGATGAGTGCCTCACGCTCGTGATTCTTTGCATTGAGCATCTCATGCGGTATACCCTCACGCTCAAGTAATTTGCTTAAGAGCTCATTTTTCTCAATGGAAATCGTGCCGATAAGCACTGGCTGCCCTTTGGCGTGCCGCGCTTTCACATCTGCGATTACTGCATTGAATTTCCCCCGCTCATTTTTGTACACGCGATCAGACTGATCCGCACGGACCATTTCGCGATTGGTGGGCACTACGACAACCTCCAACTTATAAATCTTTGCAAACTCTTCGGCTTCGGTTGCTGCCGTACCGGTCATACCGGCAAGCTTTTCATATAACCGAAAATAATTTTGAAAGGTAATAGTAGCAAAGGTCTGGCTTTCGCGCTGAATCTTGACTCCCTCTTTTGCCTCGATCGCCTGGTGCAACCCTTCCGAATACCGCCTCCCATACATCATGCGGCCGGTAAACTCATCGATGATAATAACCTCACCCTCTTTTACTACGTAATCTTTATCCTTCTTAAATAATGCCCGTGCTTTCAATCCTTGCTCAAGATGTTGGACAACCTCGAGATTTGCCGTTGTGTACAGATCACCCAAGCCAAGCCATTTTTCCATCTTTTGCAGCCCCGCTTCCGTGAGCGTGGCGGCTCGCATCTTTTCATCGATATTGAAATCCTCGTTTTCGTTGAGCTTTGCAATGAGCTCGGCATAGCGGTAGTAGATCTCGGGCGGTTCTTCCGCCGGAGCGGAGATAATGAGCGGCGTACGCGCTTCGTCGATCAAAATGCTATCCACTTCATCGACGATGGCAAAATACGGCTTACGCTGCACCATCTGGTCAAGTCGCTGCACAAGGTTATCGCGCAGATAATCAAATCCGAATTCATTATTCGTACCGTATGTGATATCGGCCGCATACGCCTCTTTCCGTGTGCACGGCCGCAGAAAATCATGTTCTATCTCATAGCTGGCAGTTTGTTCGCTGTCCGCATTTTCTTCTGCCCTCTGCGCTTGAGCTTGATAGGTTGGGTCAAAGAGAAATGCCGCTTCATGCTGAATGCAGCCAATCGAAAGGCCAAGCGCATGGTACACGCGCCCCATCCAGACTGCGTCGCGTTTTGCAAGATAATCATTGACCGTGACAACATGCACCCCTTTTCCTGTCAGCGCGTTGAGATACACTGGCGCTGTTGCCGTTAAGGTCTTCCCTTCACCCGTGCGCATTTCAGCGATCTGCCCCCGATGCAAGACAACACCACCCATCAGCTGCACGTCAAAATGCCGCTGTTTTAATATCCGTTTTGCCGCCTCCCGCACGCAAGCAAACGCCTCCGACAGCAATGTATCAAGCATCTCGCCCTTTTTGAGGCGTTCCCGCAAGCGAGCTGTCTGGGAGCGCAGCTCGTCATTCGTAATGTGCGAAAAATCCCCCTCGCGCGCGTTGACTGTATCGACGATAGCGCGAAGTTCTTCTATTACTTTCTTGTTAGGATCGCCAAAAAAATTTGCAAGGAAATTCATAGCAGCTACTCCTTGATCGATTGGACCATTGCCTGAAATGTCGGATAAAACGAATCATAGATGTTTTCAGCGGCAGAATAAGTCATCACCAGAACTTTTTTATCCTTTACGACCCATACTTGAGCGCCTGCGGTCGGAACTTCTTTTACAAGTAATTTATATGTCCATTGGTATCCGGGCAACGCACCCACCGTTGTAGCGCCTTCGGTCAGAAAAGTATAGGAAAGCGGCTGCTGCTTTTGCAGTTCTTCAATTTGTGCGCGAACCGAGTCGTGATACGTCTCTGGCGTCACCTCCACCTTCTGTCCGGAAAAATCATCAACCGAAATGCGGATGTTTGCTGTACCATTCAAGGTACCATACTGAATCCCCCCTTGAATTTCTTCCGCCTTCCACTGCTTTGGAAATTGATATGAAAGTCCTGTTTTTTCTTCTCGGCCGGAATCAAGCAATGCAGAGTCACGTACCGCCTGCTCAACCTGGGATTTAGCAAGCGCATTCGCATCTTTCGATTTGGTAAAGCCTTGATACAAGTCGCGCGCACCAAGAACAACAAAAACCAACCCAATAACTACGAGGAGAACACCTCCGATTTCTTTTACGCCTTTCGGGAGCGCCATAACAAGATGATAAGTAGTAAATAGTGTGAATTACGGAATCAGCACCGCTGCTGCTATCGTTGTAGTCCAAAGACCCTCTTTATGTCCCTCCGCAGATTGGGTATAATTAGTCGTTTGAAAGATCTGTCCGCTTGCCTTATACAGCTGCTCGCGTTCTTTCCAATCGCGGTTTGAATCGAATTCAATGCCAAGAGTGGTTGCAAGCATGGTAGCGGCCAAATCTTCCGCATATTCGCCAGCCTTCTGTGCAGTTTCACCAAACGGATGATGCTCGGATAAATAACCATAGTGACTTGGGTCTTTTGGCCGAGCTACACCAATGGAAGCAGCGATTAAACGATTTGGTTCGTTAGTCTGATTGCGCGCCATAACACAATATACGATCTGTCCCGGTTGAAGGAGTTTGAGCCCTTCTTCTCGGCTTACTTGCTTGCAGCCGGCGGGAAAAATACTGGAAACATACACTAAGTTAAAATGCGCAATTCCTCCACTCCGGAGTGCGTCCTCAAAAGAAGCAAGCATATCTTTATGCCGTCCTACACCCTTGGTGAAAAAAATTTTCGTTGGGAACATTTCTTCGTTATTGTTAATAATAAATGAATTAGCGAAAGAAAAGTATTCATGCGCGGAGCCGTTCAGCAATTTTATACACATCTCCGGCACCCATGGTAATAAGAATATCAATATCATGTACCTTATCGGCAAGAAATGCAATAGTATTTTCGATTGTACCGGTGTATGTTGCTTCGGTGGAGTGAGCCTGAATCGCAGCTGCAAGGTCTGACGCATGAAAAGTCGATGTGCCTTCCCGTGCCGAGGCATAAATATCAAGTATGAGCACGTGATCAGCTTTTTGGAAAGCGCCGGCGAACTCATCAAAGAGCACTGTCGTGCGCGTATAGGTGTGGGGTCCAAAACAACACCATATCTTTTTTTCTCCATAGACTTCCCGAGCCGCATCAAGCGTCGATCGTATCTCGGTTGGATGATGCGCGTAATCATCTATCAACACTGTTTTACCCCACAAGCCAAGGCGGTCAAAACGCCGCGTCGTTCCGGGAAAAGTTGACAGTGCGGCTCGCAAGGATGAGACCTCTCCGATACCAAGAGAATCGAGGCACGCTATCGCGCCACATGCATTCAGAGCGTTATGTCTTCCTGGAATACGGATTGAAAAAATGCCGAACGGTTTTCCAGATTTTGCTATATCAAACTCCGATCCTCCGCCCGGTACAGGCTTGTATCGCGTGATTTGATATTCTGCGCCATTAGAATATCCATAGGTATGGATCGTTTGACGATGTCCTGATGCGATCACATCTCGAACGCCGGAATCATCAATGCAGGCAATTACCTGTTCGCATGATTGCTTTGCAAGAAAAACGCGAAAAACATCCTTATAGGCGTCCACGGAAGCAAAAAAATCCGGATGGTCATAGTCCACTGCCGTCAACACCACAACATGCGGATCATAATAGGAAAACTTGTTCTGATACTCATCGGCTTCCAAAATCCAGTACCGCGACATACCGGCAAAATAATTGACATTTGTTTGCTGAAACGTTGATCCGATAATTGCAGTCGGGTCAAGACCAAGCGTTGAAAACAGGTGCGCTACCATTGCCGTAGTCGTCGTCTTGCCATGTGAGCCGCAAACCGCAATCCCATAGGCAGAATTAAATAACGCTCCTACAGCTTGCGGATAGCTCATGGTAGGAATGCCAAAACGGCCGGCAGATTCAATTTGTGGATGGTTTTTCGGGTAAGCAGTGGAATAAATGACGGCATCAACTCCCGAATGAATCTCGTTATTCGCAATCGATTCTATGAGGATGTTTCTCTGAGCAAGAAGGGCATCGGTAAAAAAAACTTCCTGCGTGTCCGATCCGCATACTTTCATCCCGCGCGCTTCAAGAATCCGTGCGAGAGCAGCCATGCCCGCTCCTTTGATGCCGAGCAGGTGAACCTTTTTCTTTTCTCCGGAGAGATTCATTGGTGAAAAATCATTCATTTCGTTCCATTCTTAAAAAAATATCGGAAATGGAATTCGGCACGAGCAACCTGAACGATCATGAAGAGACGAGAAATAAGTCCTGGCAGGATACCGTATTTCCGCTCTTTAATGACCTGCTGTACGCCTTGCATAGTAAAAATGTGTATCGGCAAATGATTTTTTTTGCAATATACATTCATCGCAATTTCGATTCCAAAATCTTTAATGCCTAACGCGCTGACACCTAAAAAAACATTTCTCCTGATTGCCCGCTCCCCGCCGATGATGGGAAATATATGCCTCATCAACCAATTCAGAACATCTCCACGGTCACGCAAGCCGACACTCATCGCTACCGTACCTTCAATAACCGGCAGAAGGATTGTTTCAACGTGCGTCGGACTCAATCCTATTAAATCGGCATCGGAAAAGAATAGAATACCGGCATCAGTCGCATGCGCGCCTGCCGCGAGTGCTGCTCCTTTACCGCTATGCGGTTGCCGCAGCACCTGTACACCAGAATCAGCGGCAACTTCTGCCGTCTTGTCTGTTGACCCATCATCAACAACGATAATCGTATCAATAGACCGAGTAGCACGCAGGACAGCGATAACAGAAGTTATTGTTTTTTCCTCATTGTATGCGGGGATAATGGCAGTGATCATAACAACTTCGCGATCCGTGCTGCAGCATCAGGATAAAACAGCTTTGCAAGCGTATTGCCAAGCCTTTTGCACGACGATGGGTCTCGGATAAGGCCATGAATAATACGATCAACTGTTTCGGCGTTTGTCTGCTCCTGTCCGAGGTGGATAATGCCGCCCTCGCGTTCAAAATACGCCGCGTTTTCTTGCTGATGTGAGTTTGGAATCGGCACTACAATGGCGGCTTTTTTCAGATAGGCGAGTTCGCTGATCGTTCCCATGCCAGCCCGACATACAACGACTTCGGCACAGACAAGAACATCCGCAAACTCCTCTTGCAAGAATGGAAACTGATGAAATGATTCACTTTGTTCCCCTTTTGCCAGTCCGCCACGGTTCCCGCTGATGAGTACGATATGATACGGACGGCTGTCGAGCTTGTCAAGATTACTTGCAAGCTCATTAAGATGCTGTGCTCCTGTACTCCCGCCAACAACGAGTACATACGGACGATCATCATGAATGCCAAGAAAGGCACGGACAGATATTTGCTTTTCTTTTTGCCGGCAAATTTCATATGCGCGACGAATAGCAATGCGCACCGGAATCCCGGTAACAACTGTTTTTGCATGCGGCAATTTCTCTGCCGCGCCGCTGCATGATGCAGCGATTGCGTGTGCAGCAAATGCTGTAACTACATTCGATAAACTCGGATGGATATCAAGCTGCAACAATACGCTCGGCACTCCCCACATCCATCCTGCCCACAATACAGGCACGCCGACGTAGCTGCCTGCATTCACAATGACGGTGGGGCGAAAGCGCAGGATATGGTACAGGGATTGCAAGAAGCCGATGAACAACAGGAATGAATCTGTGATGTTGTAAAGGCTCAAGTATCGACGCAACTTCCCGGTAGAGATCCGCACACCTGCTATATCTGCCGCGGAGACGATCCCCCACTCCGGTCCGCCGTATGTTCCGATCCAGAGGAATCGCAATTTCTGTTTATCTTCTTTTTTTTCAGATTGTACACACCTAAGATGTTCGGCTAATGCGATAAGCGGACTCACCGATCCAATTGTGCCTCCACCAGTAAAGAGTATTCGCATTGGTGTCGTGTTTCATTATACTCACTTAACCTGACGAGAGATATTTACCAATATCCCTACTGCCGTCATCCCGATAATCAATGCTGTTCCGCCATAGCTAATGAAAGGCAGTGGGATGCCGGTGAGTGGCAGTACGGCAAGCATAGCTCCGATATTGATAAATGCTTGAAATACGATCCATGTGATAATGCCGACGGCAGTAAGAAATCCAAACGTGTCAGGCGCCCGGCGCGCAATACGCAAACCGCGAATGGCAAAAAAAACGAAAAGTGTAATCAACCCGAATGTAAGAATAAACCCGAGTTCCTCGGCAATCACGGCAAAAATAGAATCTCCCACAACTTCAGGAAGGTAAGCATATTTCTGGCGAGAGAGTCCAAACCCTCGCCCAAAGATTCCGCCAGACCCGATGGCAAGCAATGCTTGATTAATATGGTAGCCAGTTCCAAGCGGGTCAAGACCGGGATTCAAAAAAACAGTGAACCGCTCCATGCGATAGGGTGCAACCTGAAGCAGAATAAAAAAAAGCGCTACGCTACCGAGTGCCATCATTGCAATGTGCGGCAGCGGCGCTCCGCTCATAAAATACATCAGGGCGGCGATCAAAGCGATAACACCCATCGTTCCCATGTCGGGCTGTAAAATAACAAAGAGCGATACGCTGCCCACAAGTATGATAAATGGCATCAGACCATTCGAGATATCACGCATGGCTGATCCTTTTCGCTTTGCAAGCCATGTAGCAAGATACAGAAGAAACGTAAGTTTGACCACTTCCGATGGTTGGAACACTATGGGTCCGAGACTCACCCATCGCTGTGCTCCCCCAGCCCCAAATCCGAGTCCGGGAATAAATACGAGAGATAACAAACCGATCGTAAGTATTAAAAAAAGCGGTGCAAATCGTTCTAAAATATGGTAATCAATTCTCGAGGCTATGTAAAAAAAAATGAGACCCGGCAAAAATCCGAGTAGTAATTGATGGGTGATGTAAAAGTATGTTGTGCCAAATTTTTGGAAGGAAACAACTGATGAGGCGGAAGAAAGCATAACAAGCCCCAGAAAAATGATAAGAAAAAAACACCCGACAAGCAAATAATCAGGCGTACCCCCCTTAAAAAGGGGGAGGGATTTTAGAAAAGATATACGGCGGCGTGACATACGTTTATGCAAGTTCTTGAATTGCTTCCCGATAGTGCCTCCCGCGATCGAATTCATTGACAAACATTCCAAAGCTTGCGGCGGCTGGAGATAAAAGAAGTATATCACCTTCTCTGCTGATGCTCCATGCTTTTTCTACAGCTTCCTTCATGCTATTTGCAAATGCGATGGTGCTGGAAAATGAGCCGAGTGAAGTTGCGATACGCGGGCTGGCAGTGCCTGAAAGCAGAATAAGAGCCCGACAATACTTGCCAATGTCAGATCCGAGAAGTGCGTAGTCGCAATTCTTGTCAGCGCCACCGGCTATCAGTATGATACGAGGATCGCCGTTGCTACCTAACGAACGCAGGGCGGCTCGCGTAGCATCTGGCGATGTTGCGGTGGTATCGTCGTATGCCAATCTGCCGGATATTTCGCGCACCAATTCCAGTCGGCCGGGAAGCCCGGAAAACGAATTGATTGCCTTGCAGAGAATCTTCTGGGTTACCCCGGCGCAAAGAGCGGCTGCAGATGCCGCAAGTATGTTTTCTACCATGTGAGGACGATCCTGATATGTATCAGCTAGATCGCAGAGAAACTCATTTTTCTCGCTTTCAGTACAGTGTAGCGATGACCCCTCTATGAAACAACCGCCGCCCGTTAGATTTTTAGCGCGCGTAAACCATACGAGCGTACCGGGAACACCCGCCTGTCCAAATGCGCGCGTATACTCATTGTCATGATTCAAAACCGTATATTCTGATTTTTCCTGATACTGATATATCAATTTTTTCGTGTCCCGATATGCTTCGAATGAAGAGTAGCGGTTCAGATGGTCATCAAGAACATTCGTAATAACGGATATCCATGGATGGCAGCGGTACTCTTCGAAGAGTTCAAGCTGCCAGCTCGAAAGCTCCATCACAACAGTGAGCGGCGACCCCCTCTGCTCATGTTCTCGCGCTGACGTAATAATGTTCAAAAATGAATACGAGTCCGGCGTACCGGCCACTCCAACAAGCACCGTATCATTGTAGTGGGATTTCAGAATGTGATACAACAGCGCGCTTGTAGTTGACTTCCCTCTCGTCCCTGTCACGGCTATTTTTGGTGTATGGGGGGTGAGAAGATAAAAAAGGGTGGCCTCATTATGAATCGGAATGCCTTTTTCTCGCGCGATCCGAAGAAACGGTGATTCGCGCGGCACTCCCGGATTTTGGATAATCAAATCAGCCGAGGTAAAATCCTGTTCGCGATGTCCGCCGAGCGCATACGTAATGGAAATGAGCTCTTGCTCTGGATGCGCGAGACGATAGGCGCGCGCGCTCTTGTTCAAAGCAACGACTGAATCACGTAAAGCAGTTTCATCTTTCACGTCAGTGACAATCACTTCTGCTCCCTGCTCAAAAGACCATTGCGCGGCCGCTCGGCCTCCGCCATAAAGCCCGAGCCCCATCACTACGACGCGCTTTTCTTTCAAATCCTGTGGAGTCATACAATAAGTATAGTGGAACGCCGCCGCTAATATATCCCGCGATCAACAAGAGCAAGGATAACACCGATCACGGCAGTCACCCATGAAATGACCCAAAACCTCATCACGATGGTTGGCTCCTTCCAGCCGCGAGCTTCCAGATGATGATGCAGCGGAGTTGAAAGGAAAATTTTTTTTCCACGGATTTTTTTTGATATGACTTGTACGATGACTGACAAGGTGTCAAGAACAAAAAGAAAACCGACGATCGGCAGCAGGAGCGCGTAGTTCGTCAACATAGCTACAATGCCAAGTGTTACGCCAAGCGACATCGATCCCGTATCCCCCATAAAAAATTTTGCGGGGTAGATGTTGAGCCAGAGAAATGCAAGGAGCGCACCGATAATGACGGCGCAAAACGCTGCCAAATCATACTTTCCCTGCATGACTGCAATCGCGCCGAATGCTCCGAAGGCAGGAAACAATGTGCCGCCTGCCAGACCGTCGAGGCCGTCAATTTCGTTGACCGAAAATGCGGTAGCTACAATCACAAAAATGAAAAACGGGATATACCACCAATGAATGGAAAAATCTCCAACAAATGGAACGTGCAAAATATCCCAATCGAGCTTGTAGTAAAACCACCAAGCACCCACACTCGCAATTGCGGTATAAATAAAAAACCGATGCCGCATACGTAGGCCGCCCCCCCGCGGACCGATAAGCCGACTATTAAGGATATCATCAACGGCTCCGACAAGCGCTGCTAACACAAGTGCCCCGAGCGGCAGCCATACCTGTGAGCGCGTAAGAAAATTGAGGTTGGAAAAAAAATCTGTTGGAATCAAGAGGGATAAAAATAAAAAGAGCAGTGCGATAAAAAGAGTCGTTCCCCAAATTAGCATGCCTCCCATCGTTGGAGTATTTTCTTTTCCTTTATGAAGACGCGAATAAATCGGCGCCGATTGCTCATCGCGAATACGTTTGCCGAGACGGTACGTGGCAAGAAATCGGGAGAGGAGCGGAGTCCATGCCCATGCAAACAAAAAGGAAAATGTAGCAAGTAAAGAAAGTTTGAAAGCGACAAAACCGATCATATGGTATTTCTCATTTCAATACAAATTGATCTGAATAATGAGGTAGATGGCACGGATTAAAATCAGCTGGCACAAAAACGCTGTCACAGGCAATACAATAATCGATCGCTGGTAGAATTGATGCGTGAATCGAGCGAATAGAAAGTTTGCCACTATAAACAGCAGCCCGGCAATCGGGAGAATAAAGACTCCGTACCAATACCAATACAAATCCGGCCCTATCGGAATCTTGTAGTGCAGAATAATATAGTCACGGTCAGGCTGATGGAGTGTTTCGAGCCCAAGGGCGATAAGCATCCACATCATCGCGTTAGCAGCAAGTCCTGCAAGCGTAAAAAGCAAAAAATATGACGATCGGTAAAATACCGATGAGTAGATGTTTCTAAGGAAGTATACCATATATGTTCACTGCTTTTGGCGCTCGCAAAGCATTCGTAATACTATCAGTATTATTCCGGGAAAGCAATCACTGCGTCGCTGACATACCCGCGATACGACAGTTGACAGATTCGATAAACATGGTAGTCTCTATTCTATTGTACTTGGTTTTTTCTACTAAATCCTTATTTCCTAAACCCTATCCTTTAATATATGGCGCATAAGAAAGCGGGTGGCTCTACAGCGTGGGGGCGTGAATCGCAAAGTAAACGCCTTGGCATAAAACTCTATGGCGGACAATTTGCCCCTGCCGGCAGCATACTAGTACGCCAGCGAGGCACAAAATACCGCCCCGGTAAAAATGTACGCATAGGTGCAGATGATACGTTGTATGCCGCTGTTGATGGTACGGTACAATTTTCGAAGATGAAAAAACCTCGTTTCGACGGAAAACTGAAGCTTACATCGATCGTCACTGTCGTCCCAAAAGCAAGCTAACGCACCCCACAATATCGGAATAAAAAAGCATGACGCCAGTCATGCTTTTTTGCTTGGATCCCGCATCCATGTACGGGATGAATCCGTCCCGCACTGCGGAACGGATTCATTTTTTTCCGATTTTTCCCTGAAGGGTACTGATTGCTTTCTGCAGTTGCGGATCGCGATTCGCTTCAATATCCTCTTTTGTTACTTCTACCACAGTATCAGGGTCAATGCCCTGCTGATCGATCGTGCGGCCTTTCGGCGTTAACCATTTCGCTATTGTCAATTTTATTGATGAACCATCTTTGAGCGGCTTCACATCCTGCACAGAACCTTTACCGAAAGTAGTCTTGCCGATGACAACGGCCGCTCCATAATCCTGCAATGCCCCCGCAACGATCTCCGACGCGGATGCGCTCCCTTCGTTTACCAAGACAATAGTCGGAATATTTTCAAATCGAGCTCGAACCTTGGAATGAAACTCTTCTTTATTGTCAGTGTCATATTGCTCGACGACAACTGTCTTTCCGTTGATCCAGTAGCCGGCCATATCGATTGCTGTATCAAGAAAACCACCCGGGTTATTGCGCAGATCAAGTATCAACGCTTTTACTTTCCGACCCAGCAAGAACCGAGATGCTTCTTCAAACTTGCCGGAAGTATCTTCATTAAAATTCGTAACGCGGATATATCCGATCTGCGGATCACTTTCAACGAGATTCCAATTCACTGATGTAATGACGATAGTATCGCGTTCGATCGATACTTCGCGTTCTTTTTCTTCGCCATCGCGATAAATAGTCAAGGCAACGGACGTGCCTTTTTTTCCGCGGATTTTGGTCACCGCTTCATCAAGCGGCATATTTGTGGTATCGATCTTATCGATCGCAAGGATTTTATCTCCTGCCCGCAATCCCGCGCGATCTGCCGGTGTGTCAGGCAGCGGCGCAACAATCAATAATTGATTCTTTTTTACACCGATTTCGGCGCCAATGCCTTGAAAACTTCCTGCGAGACTTTCGTGGAATTTTTCGGACGTATCTGGATTTAAAAATACCGAATACGGATCACCCAGCGAGGCTACGATACCGCTCAAGGCACCGTAAAATAGTTTGGTGTCCGGCTCGTCTTTGTGAATGTAATCTTTCTTTACTCGCGACCATACCTCCCAAAATAAATTGAAATCTACGTCTTTGCTGATATAGTCCGGCAATTCCTTATCTCTATTTTCAAGTTTTCCGGGCGTTCCGGGAGGTTTTTGCTTCTTTTCATAATAGGTGCCGATCGAAAATCCAACAAAAAAACTGCCGCCGAGCAGCAATATAATACCA
>JACQSB010000024.1 GCA_016206175.1 Candidatus Uhrbacteria bacterium
GCACTATGCTACAGCGATTTTTCTTTCTTTTATCTATAAGCATTTTCCTATTTCTCCTGTCGGGGGGAGGGGACGTTTTTGCTGCATCCGAAGAAAGAGTCGTGGTTCTTGATAAAGAAACGCGCAGCCGCGGCGTGACGGTTTTATTGCCGGAAACGGATTTTCGCTTTGCGTTGCTTGCCGACTCACTCGTTAAAGAAAGCAGATTGACTCTCAAGGAAATAAACGGCGAGCAAGAAGAAAGCTATAAAAAGAAGGCGCCGCAATACTATGAAATTGTAGGTTCTATCTATGAGTTTGATATGCCTGATGTAAAGCCATCTGATGTGCGTCGACCGGTATTGCTCTCTATTCGTTCGGATGCAAAAGATGGAAGGATCGCCTATTTCGATAGAGAGCAGGGTGAATGGCGGTTTCTGGCGACGCGAAAATATGGGAAAGAAAATTTCGTTGCGCAAACACGGCTTACCTATGCGCAGGTTGCGTTCATCAAACAACAGGAATGGAGTGTCGATGCACGCGTTATCCCGTCATTGATCCCGGCGCGTTCTATCTACGTCGTTGACAGTTCCCAACATGTCTATGCAAAAAAAGCAATGCGCGCGCGCGTTCCCATCGCAAGCATTACGAAATTAATGACAGCACTTGTGTTTCTTGAGCATAACCCCGGTTGGGACAATACTGTGACTATTATCAAGGCTGATGATGCTCCACCGTCGAAAATTATTTTCAGCAATGGTGAACAAACACGCGTGAGAGATTTATTTAAGAGTATGATTATTGGCTCAAAGAACAATGCCGCAAAAGCGTTGGCGCGTTCCACCGGAATCAGGACCGATCGTTATGTTGCATTGATGAACAGGAAAGCCGAGCTCCTCGGCATGAGCAGCACGCATTTCGTCGACGTCACAGGTTTGAGCGCGGAGAATATATCGACCGCCGCAGACATCGCAAAGTTGCTTGCTGTCGCGTTCAGTGACCCCGCAATTCGCGCAGCTGCATCTACGCAACGGCATTCATTCCGCACCGAAGGGCCGTCTGGCCAATGGCATACGGTGTGGACCACGAATGAGCTATTCGCTGATCTCGACGGAATCCAGGCAGCTAAAACGGGCTATATCGGTGAATCGGGATACAATTTTGTGCTTGAAACGTCACTGGATGACGAACGTCTCTATGTGCTTGTTTTTGGCGCTCCTGACGATGAAGCGCGTTTTGCGATCGCAAAAAAACTTGTGGAGCATGCGCGCGCATTTCACCATAACGCATCGCTGTGATTGCCAAAAAAATCTTTGCCCGTATTGCAGCCCGCTCTCCCATCCTTTCCGGTCTGATCGCCCTTCTTGCGGTGAGCGGACTTATGCTATTTGCATCCGGGAGCTTTTCTTCATCGGGTCAGATGAGAGTGACTTTTTTTGACATCGGCCAGGGTGATGCTATTCATCTGCGTCTGCCGCCAAACCAGGATATCATTGTCGATGGAGGCCGTTCGAATCGGGTCGTGGAGAAATTGGGATCTGCCATGCCGTTGTTTGATCGATATATTGATATTGTTGTTGCAACGCATCCCGATGCAGACCACATTACCGGACTTGCTGAAGTGATGCGTACGTATCGAGTCGGAATGCTCTTGATACTTGCGGTTGATCGCGATACGAGTGAGTATGATGAGCTCATTGCAGTGGCACGACAATACTCAATCCCGATTAAAACAGCTCAAGCCGGTCAGATATACCAGTTCGTATCAGGCGCGCGGTTTGAGATCCTATCGAGCGGAGGTGCGCAAGATGCCGAAGACGGAACACCCTTGAATGATTCTTCGATCGTTGCTATGATGAAATATCAGGATATTGCTATTCTTTTAACCGGTGATGCCGGCGTGGCAGTTGAGCACGAGATTGTAGCACACTATCCGTTACTAAAAGCGCAGATTCTCAAAGTGGGCCATCATGGCAGCCGCACGTCGACAAGTAAAGCGTTTCTTGATGCGATAAAGCCCGAAGTAGCAATCATTTCTGTCGGGGCTGATAATAGCTATGGCCATCCGCATAAGGAAGTTATGAAGAACCTCAAGGAGAACGATGTGGCAATCTATCGTACTGACATGCAAGGAGATATTACGGTTACGAGCGACGGAGCGCACTATGAAATAACAACGCAATATTAGTCTCTAACCTTTGATATATGGAACGAACATTATTGTTAGTAAAACCCGATGGCGTCCAGCGCGGCCTTATCGGTGAATGTATTCAGCGATTTGAACAACGGGGATTTCGCATCTGCGCATTGCGCATGGTTCACGCTTCGCGTGAACAAATGCAAAAGCACTACGCGCAGAATGCCGCAAACTCCGAGTGGCTTAAGCGCGTGGGAGACAATACGTTAGAGAGTTACCGATCGGCGGGAAAAGATCCGCAGCAAGAACTCGGCACCACTGATGCTATTGCTGTCGGCAAGATGAATATCGATTGGCTTGTTGACTTTATGGCGTCAGGGCCGATCGTTGCGATTGTCGCATCTGGCAGTGGAGCGGTAGAAATGGGGCGTAAGATCGCCGGCAATACCATCCCGGCTCGTGCTGATATCGGCTCTATCCGTGGCGATTATTCGATTGATATTCCGCTGAATGCCGCACTCGAGAAACGGCCGGTAAAAAATATCATTCATGCATCAGGCGCGGTTGACGAAGCAGAATATGAGATCGCCTGCTGGTTTTCTCTCGATGAGCTTTGTGCATAACGTGGTTATACTGCAAGTCGTGGTGTAGACCCGGGCCCGTAGTGCATAGAGTTAGTGTATCAGCGTCGACATCTGATGAAGCGGGTGCAAGTCCCGTCGCGGGTCCACCGCCTTAAAGGTATTTCATGAAGATATCCAATCCTTTGAAAGGATATATGGTGCGCGCCATGGAAGCGTTGCGCTTGAAGTCATGGGCTCGTTTTCGTTCCTACCGCTATCGTGCAACGATCGCGCTGCAGAATCATTCAGACACGGCACAATCATGCACGGTTATTATTCCTATTCCGCAGAGTACAAATAGGCAGGCACTTCTTGCGGAACTGCAGATATCCTGCGATGCAACCATTGAGTGGCAAACAGAATTCGGTTTTCGCTATGCGATCTGGAAGGCAGTGATGCCGCCCAGACAAACGCAGGAATGCATAATAGAATGTCCGGTACGTATTATGCCACACCATGGCATCCTCGCGACATTTTCTTTCGATGCGTATCAGCACATTCCGCAAGAGATCTATAAGCGCTACACGCAATCCAATGAAGTGTGCGATTCAGATGATCCTCGCATTCGTGCGCTTGCAGATAGTATCGCCGCAAAGGCAACTCGCGCTGATGAGTACATTCGCGCCGTATACGAACATTGTGTCACGAGCCTTTCGTACGGCTCACCGATCCGCGGGTTATACACGTCTCACGACGCTCTCGAACGTGATGAAGTGGATTGTGGAGGGTTTTGCACGTTTGCTCTTGCGTTACTGCATGCGCGGGGAATCCCGTCGCGGCTGGTAAGCGGTTTTTTTGGCATCGCGCGCCACGATCCGATGCATGTATGGATTGAGATCTTGCTTCCTGACGGAACATGGCTGCCGGCTGATCCTTCAACAGACCATTTATTCCGGATAGGCAGAGACCGTACAAAATCAGGCCGTTTCGGGCATATCGGCAGCGATCATCTTGCAGTATCGTGGGGATGTGATATTCCATTTCAGGTTGCAGGCGGAATGCATCGAGCTGCTTTTCTGCAATATTCTCTCATCATTCCGGAAGTGACGCCGAGCACTATCAATCTTGCTTCAACCGTAGAGGTTTTGGAACATTCATCATGAAACGCTTTATTTTTACCAGCCTTTCTCCAAACGTCCAATGGGATGATGCGATCCTCGGAATTCGTCTTGCATTGTCGCGTCCGCACAGCAATGACCACGCGCAAGAAGAATTGCTCCGAGAACGACTCCGGCAGTATTTCAGGATATCCCAGGTTTTTTTATTCGAGAGCGGACGCAGCGCTCTGGCATCTCTCCTGCGGGCTGTGCCATTGCAGTCGGGCGATGAAGTTCTTTTACAGGCATTTACGTGCGTTGCAGTACCAAATGCCGTGCGTTGGGCAGGAGGAACACCGCGCTATGTTGATTGCAAACCGGATACCTATACGATGTCCCCGGGGGATTTGCGAAAAAAAATTACGGTTCGCAGCCGCGTTCTTATTATCCAGCATACTTTTGGAATCCCGGCAGATCTCGACGAGCTTCTTGCGATCGCTCGGAAGCATAACCTTATCGTGATCGAGGATTGCGCTCATGCGATCGGCAGTACTTATCATGGCAGGAGAGTAGGGGAATACGGTCATGCCGCGATGGTCAGTTTTGGGCGCGATAAAGTTTTGTCGTCAGTATTTGGCGGCGCTGCCTTTGTGCAGGATGCCGGCCTTGCCGCACGGCTTGATGATATTCATAAGAAATTGCCATACCCACAAGATGGATGGGTAGCGCGTCAGCTCTTGCACCCTTTTCTCACGTACGTTGTAAAAAAATTATTTGGCGTCGGTGCCGGGAAAATACTCCTAAAAGCGCTTCGCGCTTCACACATTCTTTTTCCGGCAGTCACAAAACAGGAGCGCAATGCGCAGCAGCCGGCATTTGTATTCCATGCGATGCCGCCAGAGCTTGCCGAACTTGCAAATCATCAATGGGAAAAGTTGGAGGCAATGAACATCCATAGGAAACTGATTGCTGCAATCTACCGTGAGGAGTTTGCACAAACCGTAGGCGTTACACTGCCATCCGATCCTTCGGGATATGAAACCGTTTTTTTGCGGTACCCAATCAGAGTGCATGATCCGCGTGCCGTTCTAACGTACTGTCGCACGCGAGGGATATATCTCGGGGATTGGTATGATGCAGCCATTGCTCCGCGAGATGTTGATTTTGCAGCGATTGGATACATAGCCGGTTCTTGTCCAACAGCAGAAAGGGTCGCGCAGTATGTCATCAATTTGCCGACGTCGATTTCCTGTTCTCCTGATGATGCCAGAAGGATTGCGGAGTGTGTAAAGAAAGCTCTGTCACATTGATATATCTATGCCTATCACGATTCGTCTCATCGAACAAAGAGAGCTCTGGGATCAATTTCTCGGCCGCGCACAGCCCCACACTTTTTTGCAGACATGGGAATGGGGCGAGTTTCAACGTGCTTACGGCTATGCGCCGCTGCGTTTTGGCCTCTATCAGGGAGATATACTTATTGGCATTGCTCTTGTAGTCGTGATGCGCGCGCGGAGGGGGACATTTTTACTCTGTCCGCACGGGCCGATATTTGACACTCAAGCATCCGACATTCCGCGAGTCCTTACTGCATTTTTAGAACACTGTAAAAAAGTGGCGCGCGAAAAAGGATGTTTATGGGTCCGCATTTGTCCTTTGCTTTTGGCAGATCAGGGATATGAAACTATTTTTCAGCATCAAGGATATCGTGATGCTCCCATCCATGTGCATCCGGAGCGTGCATGGATCCTTTCTCTCGACGCAACCGAAGATGCGCTGCTTACATCGATGCGCAAGAATGCCCGCTATGGGATACGAAAAGCGGAAAAAGACGGCGTGAAGATCACATCTGCTGAAGGTCCCGAAGCTGTTGATCAGTTTTATGGCATCTACTTACAGACAGTGAAGCGCCAACAGTTTACTCCATTTCCGCGCGCGCATATCGAACGTGAGCTGGCTTGCTTTCAGAAATCCGGCGCATCCGCGCGCATTTTTTTTGCAGAATATGATAGCACCCTCGTCTCAACGGCATTTGTGATATTTACGAAATGGTCAGCATTCTATCATCATGGAGCCGCGACCTTGCAACATCCAAAAGTACCCGCATCACACCTCCTTCAATGGGAAATCATCCGCGAAGCGAGAAAGTTCGGCTGCCGTTATTACAATTTTTGGGGGCTTGCTCACGATCGTTTCATCACACCATTTGATCATGTCGTGCGATTTTTTCGCCGACACCATCCGTGGGAAGGGCTCACTCTATTCAAGACAGGTTTTGGCGGTTTTGAACAAGTCTATATCCATGCGCAAGACTATGTTCTTGATCCGCGCTACTGGGTATCGTATGTCATCGAATACGCGCGCAAGTTGAAGCGGGGGCTCTAATCAATGCATCCCGGCTGGGAATAACGGGGGATCTGCGGTTCGCATTTTTGCGCTGTCCGGGTCTGTTTGGCGGCTGGGGTTTGCTGTGCGCTGGTCTGGTTTGGATTCATTGCGGTTTTTTGCGACTCTGATGCCTTTGTTTGCGGGATACACCCCGGCTGAAAGGTAATCGCGAGGTCTGTCCGACATGGTTTGCCAGCGCTATCAGGCGCGTAATACTGCACGGACGGTTTCTGATCTTTCTGCTGTTCTTTTTGATCAACGCATCCTTGTTGCCATGA
>JACQSB010000025.1 GCA_016206175.1 Candidatus Uhrbacteria bacterium
AACAATATGTTCGCATTAAGCATAATAATTATGTTTACTGGCTAGTTGTATATTGTGACCCGCAAACTGGGGAGCCACATACACTGTCGTTGGAAATGCTTGAGCAATTCAAATTTATAAATCCTTTATAATATCCATGCATGAAGTAAAACTTACTGCAAATCTGCATAACGGCACGTTCATCGAGGGCACCGATACGATACAGGCTGTAGGCAAGAACGCATGGGCACGATTACTTTTGCTGCTCGAAAATCTTTCTGCCTCGCTTAAGCAATTAGCGGCGCTACTATACTCTGTATGAAAAGAGCTAAGTTTGTTTTTCTAATCCTTGTCGTATTGCTGGCTGTCATGTCAAGTTACATTTCATGGCGAAGAATGATTCGCGTTTCCGCCCCTCTACCGACGATACTGTCGCTTTCGAGCACAACGCCTTCCGCTGAAGTAGTGGGCGGCTGGAAAACCTACCGGAACGAGAAGCATAGCTATCAGATTCAATATCCTCCTGATTGGACAATATGGAATACGGACTTACGCGGAGCAACCGGAACGATAACAAGTGACGCTGACGGAATATCGTTTATAGCAAACGGTAACGCGGGTCAATCTTTAGATATTATCGTTTGGCCCATACCGCCATTGGGTGGCATAGAACCGATTACTATTCCCAAAACTGCAACTAGTACTTTACTCAACTGAATTTGTCGGGTAGAGAATTGAATGGTATGCTGAAAGCATATGAAACACCATATCATTCAGCTCTCTGCCCGGGAGCGAAAAACCCTCCGGGCACTTACCAAGAAAGGAAGACGGAACGCCCGCGAGCTCATCCGTGCCCGCATACTGCTTCAAAGCGATGCGGGAAAGACGGATCAGGAGATCGCGCATGCGGTTGATACCGCGGTCCGCACCGTTGAACGCGTAAGAAAGCACTATGCGGAAAGTGGACTTAAACGCGCGCTTTACGATGCGCCTCGTCCCGGCGCGGAACCAGCGCTCAATGTGCGGCAAGAAGCTCACCTTGTCGCAATTGCCTGCAGCGATCCGCCAGCTGAGCATACCCACTGGACTCTGGAACTGCTGCGAGAACGGCTGCTCCATGACAAGGTCGTCACAGCGGTTTCTATCGGCACCGTCCATGCGCGGCTTACCGAGCGCGGCATCAAGCCGTGGACGAAAAAAAATGTGGTGCATTCCGAAGGTGGATGATGTGTTTATCGCCCGCATGGAAAACATCCTTGATCTCTACGGCAAACCGTATAATCCCGATGAGCCCGTCATTTGCTTTGATGAAAAGAGCAAGGAGCTGCACGCACATACCAGAGATCCACAACCCGCAATAGCACATCGTCCCAGGCGGTACGATTATGAGTATGCGCGCAACGGAACGGCAAACATTTTTCTTGCCGTTGAGCCCAAAGCGGGCTTTCGTACCGCGTCCGTTACCGAACGGCGTACGAAAATCGACTTTGCGCATGAGATCAGGCGGATCATCGGCCTGCCGCGCTATCGCAGTGCCGCAAAGATTCACATTGTTCTCGACAATCTGAATACCCACTTCGAGCAGTCCCTTCTTGATGCCTTCGGGAAACAAGCGGCACGATCACCGATGAGCCGGATACAGTTCCATCATACGCCCGTTCATGCTTCATGGCTGAACATGGCTGAGATTGAAATGAGCATTCTTTCGCGGCAATGTGTGCATCAAAGGATTTCGGATCGGGCCCTTCTTTGCTCTGCGATGCGGGCATGGCAGCACCGGCGAAACAAGCGAAGAGCAACAATTCAGTGGAAGTTCACCAAAGACGATGCCCGCAATGTGTTCAAAGAATACTACCCGACAAATTCAGTTGAATGAAATACTAGGATGAGCTACAAGGGCCTCAAAAGGGGTCTGGTATACATCATATATACCTTTTTAACCATTCCTTTTTCTGAAATCTTCTCGGTGGCAAATCCGCACGGCCGATGGTAATTGAGATACGGATTGAAATATGTTCGATAGAATTCATTCAGCGTTGCGGCATGTCGCCGGGAAATGTGCCAATACCCTATATGCTTTCTGATAATGCTGCCATTTTTCCCCTCAACAAGCGCATTATCATTGCAGTGCCTGGCTCGCGATTTGGTCTGTTCTGCCAAAAGTTTGTTCAAAAGGCGTGCCACAACCTGATTGATATATTCAGAGCCGTTGTCCGAATGAAATCCTTTGATGTGAAATGGGAATTGTTCGAGCGCCGCCTCAAGCACCGGTTGCAAATACTGCTCTGATATTTTTTCCGTTGCTCCGACGATTTCCCATTG
>JACQSB010000026.1 GCA_016206175.1 Candidatus Uhrbacteria bacterium
GTGTAGGAGCACGGTTCAGCATGACGTATGAATCGCGCACGATTTCTTCCAAAATATCCCATACTTCATTCCATCCCGCTTCAATAAACCGCGTGGCGCTCCGCACATTATGCACGTATTCCTTCTGAATGAGCCGGCTGATGACAAATGGCTTGAACAGATCAAGCGCCATGGTTTTGGGCAAACCGCATTCATGCAATTTCAGATGCGGGCCCACGACAATCACACTGCGTCCGGAATAATCAATACGTTTGCCAAGAAGGTTTTGCCGGAAGCGACCGCGTTTCCCTTTCAACATATCAGCGAGCGACTTGAGCATGCGCTTCTTTCCGGTGGATGCAATAACGGTTTTACCGTGGCGGGCAGAGTTATCAATCAGCGCATCCACTGCTTCTTGCAGCATGCGTTTTTCATTGCGGCAGATTACTTCAGGAGCTTTTAATTCAACGAGCTGCTTTAAACGATTGTTCCTATTAATCACGCGCCGATACAAATCATTGAGATCGGATGTTGCAAAACGACCGCCATCAAGTGCGACCATCGGTCGCAAGTCAGGCGGGATGACGGGAATAGAGGTAGTCACCATCCATTCGGGTCGGATATTGTTTGCAACAAAGCTCTTAATGAGCTTTGCTCGGCGGATCAGCCGTTCGCGCTTCATGCCCTGCGCTTCAGCTACTTCTTTATCGAGTTGTTTTTCTAACACTTTCAAATCAATGCGTTCAAGCAATTTTCGTATCGCCTCGGCTCCGATGCCTGCCTCAAATACATGGCCGTATTTAAGACTAGCATCACGATACGCTTGTTCGCTTACGACCTTGTACGGTTTTAAGGTTTTGAGTTCGTCTTCGATGAGTTTCATGCGCTCATCAAGCTGGATAATGGCCTCATTCTTTTCCTTTTCGAGAACTTTTTTCCCGCTCGCCATATCTGCAGTGGCGGCAAATTTCCTCGAATATTCTTGCTCAATGTTTTTTCGTTTTGTCTTATATTCTTCGCGAAGGCTTGTAAGCGTCTCTTTTTTCAATTCCTCATTAACATCAGTAATGATAAAGCTTGCAAAATAAATCACTTTCTCAAGATTCTGGACCGACAGGTCAAGAGCAAGGCCAATCTTGGAGGGCACACCGCGCAAAAACCAAATATGCGAAACAGGGGCAGCCAGATCAATATGCCCCATGCGTTCACGGCGTACGATGGAACGCGTCACTTCAACGCCGCATTTATCGCACACGATGCCTTTATACCGAATCTTTTTATATTTCCCACAATAACATTCCCAGTCTTTTGTCGGTCCAAAGATACGTTCTGAGAATAGCCCGTCTTTTTCCGGACGCTGTGTACGGTAGTTAATGGTCTCAGGACGAGTAACTTCTCCATACGACCAGCGATGGATGTCATCGGGAGATGCAACTTTGAGCCGAATGGCGTCAAAGTCTTGCACGGTTACGCTATCTTTTCGTTCTTCTCGTTGTGGCATAAGGCGTTTCTTCTGTTATTGCTCCTCCTCGGGATTACTCCTGAGTAACTCGACATCGAGTCCAAGCCCCTTTAATTCTCGCACTAACACGTTAAAGGCTTCGGGAACATTCGACTTTACGATCTTTTCCCCTTTAATGATTGCTTCGTATGCTTTTGAACGGCCAGTGATATCATCAGACTTGATAGTGAGAATCTCTTGCAAGGTATGAGCGGCGCCGTATGCCTCCAATGCCCATACTTCCATCTCTCCAAAACGCTGTCCGCCGGATTGCGCTTTGCCGCCCAACGGCTGTTGCGTAATCAATGAATACGGACCGATGGACCGCTGGTGGATCTTGTCTTCAACCATATGGATCAGTTTCATCATATACATCACGCCGACAACGCTTTTTTCTTTAAATGGTTCGCCCGTCCTGCCATCGATCAACTGAAGTTTTCCTTCGCTAGGAAATCCCGCTCGCTGCAACTGTTCGCGAATAACGCCTTCCGGTATGCCGTCCAACGCAGGGGTAGCAATATGAATTTTCATCTCACGAGCGGCAAGACCCAGATGCGTCTCAAGGAGCTGCCCAAGGTTCATACGAGAAATGACACCGAGCGGACTCAACACAATATCAACCGGCGTTCCGTCTTCCAGATGCGGCATATCTTCGATGGAAACAACCCGAGAGATGACGCCCTTATTGCCGTGACGGCCCGCCATTTTGTCTCCAACCTGAATCTTACGTAAGTGCGCAACGGTCACCTGGACGGTTTTAATGACGCCCGCAGGCATCTTGTCTCCATTCTCACGGGAGAATACTTTGACGTCGATCACTTTGCCGTGCTCGCCATGCTCAAGATAGAGAGATGAGTCGCGCGTATCTTTTGCTTTTTCTCCAAAAATCGCACGAAGCAATTTCTCTTCCGGCGACAGTTCCGTTTCTCCTTTCGGCGTGATCTTGCCAACAAGAATATCGCCGGAAGATACCTCTGCTCCGATACGGACAATGCCGTCTTCATCGAGGTCTTTTAGCTTCTCTTCCCCGACATTCGGTATGTCGCGCGTGATCACTTCCGGACCGAGCTTCGTGTCACGCACCGCAAGAGTATAATTCTCAATATGAATGGAAGTAAACCGATCATTGCTAACCAACCGTTCGGAGATTAAAATAGCATCCTCGTAGTTTCCAAGCTCCCATGACATGAAAGCGACTAACACATTTTGTCCGAGAGCTAATTCGCCATGTTCCGTTGACGATCCGTCTGCCAATGCGGTGCCGCGCGTGACGCGATCGCCTTTTTTACAGAGCACCTTCTGATTGATGCACGTTGATGCGTTTGAACGTAAAAATTTTGCGAGAGAGTAGTTTACGATATCTCCATCGTCTTTTTGAATAGTTACTTCATCGCCTTCTACGCCTACGACGACGCCATCGGTATCGCTGATCAGCAAGCGGCCGGAGTCATACGCGACGCGACCTTCTATGCCGGTGCCAATAAGAGGAGCTTCGGGGCACACGAGTGGTACTGCTTGACGCTGCATATTCGATCCCATCAAAGCGCGGGCTGCATCGTCATGTTCGAGGAAGGGAATCAGTGACGTGGAAATACTGACGATCTGATTCGGTGCCACATCCATGTAGTTGATGTTGCCAACCTGGTCGAATGCTGGCTGTCCATATTTGCGGACTTCTGCTTTTTCATTTACAAAGTAACCCTTTGCGTCAAGAGGGGTCGTCGCTGCGGTCGTAATGTTACGTTCTTCAGTAAAGGCATCAAGGTATTGCACATTTTTTGAAACAACCGGTTTTTCGCTTTTGTCTCTTTCAATAGGTCGAAATGGCGTTTCGATGAAGCCAAATTCGTTCAACCGTGCATAGGAGGCAAGGTGGCCGACAAGACCGATATTGGGACCTTCCGGCGTCGCGATAGGACAGATGCGCCCGTAATGCGTCGGGTGCACGTCGCGCACTTCAAAGCCTGCGCGCTCCCTGCTCAACCCGCCGGGACCGAGCGCCGAGATACGCCGCTTGTGTTCCAATTCCGATAATGGGTTCGTCTGATCCATAAATTGGGACAGCTGCGATGACATGAAAAATTCCTTCACGGCAATAATGACAGGCCGCGCATTGATCAATTTTGCCGGCGTCATAGCATCGATATCAAGCGTACTCATGCGATCGCGCACGATACGCACCATCCGACCCAGACCGACACGAAATTTGTTCTGCACTAACTCGCCGACCGCGCGGATGCGCCGGTTGCCGAGGTGGTCGATATCGTCTGGTTCATTCTGTGAGTTGTTGTACTTAATGATCTCTGAAATAATAGCCACCAAATCCTCTTTGTGAAGGACGCGGCCTTCTTTCGTCTTTGTTGAATAGTCAAGCCCAAAACGAAGATTCATCTTATGCCTGCCAACTCTGCCAAGATCATAGCGATCAAACCAAAAAAACATGTCATAGATCAACGTACGCGCATTATCGGGCGTGGCAAGATCGCCAGGACGAATCCTTTTGTATATCTCGACAAGACCATCCTCTTCATTTTTAGCAAGGTCGCGTTCGATTGTTGCTTCAATGTGTCGGCGATCTTCGTCAATGTCAACTGCCGTAAAAAGCTTTAGGATTTCCTCATCAGATCCGTAGCCGAATGCACGCAAGAGTGAAGTGACGGCTACCTTTCTTTTGCGGTCGATTTTTACCCAGATGCAATTATTTTCGTCGGTCTCAAACTCGAGCCAGGCGCCCCTGTTTGGAATAATCTTTGCTCCGTAATAACGGCGGTCGGAGCCGCGAAACATTTCGGAAGAAAAAAATACCCCCGCCGACCGGATCAGCTGGGATACTACAACACGCTCCACACCGTTAATAATGAAAGTGCCGCGATCGGTCATGACGGGAAAATCTCCCAGATAGATATCTTGATCGCGCTCTTCACCGGTACGCTTATTGATGAGCTTGGTCTTTACCCAGAGAGCGGTCTCAAAGGTAAGATTTTTCGACATGCTAGTCTTCTCGTCGAACTTCGGTTCATCAAAATAAAAATCAAGAAAGTGAAGCTCCAAGTCTCGAGAAGCAATATCGCGGATAGGAGTAATCTCGTCAAAGAGCTCACGGAGCCCTGCTTCGCAAAACCATCGATACGAGTCCGTCTGGACTTCGATCAGGCGAGGAAGCGGAATGACATTATGCTCCTTGGTGAAGTAAGTCCGCCTGTCTTGTGTTGTGCCTACTGATGCCGATGTGATCATACTACAAAAAATAAAAATTTCACCGATTACAATACGGTCGGTGAATTTTTTTGCTGCCGTGATTAATTGTTAGCCCTCATTCCTTTAAAAAGTGTTTGTAAAATATGGAGATGGGCTCCCATGGAATTGCGCGATTTTACACAAAGTAGATAAACAATACTATATTTGCCCCCTACTGTCAAGGGGTCTTTGACGTTTTTTCCGCCATTTTTAGGAATAAGAATCGTTTTGAGTCTAAAATATAAGGAAAATAGTATTCGATAGATATAAAGAAATGGAGTATTTTATGTTTTGAACACATTTAGGTATCAACAGAAATCCTATTTCTTCAACAAGTTATCCACAGAAATATGGTGCCTCCGGAGGGAATCGAACCCCCATCTTAGGTTCCGGAAACCTACGTTCTATCCATTGAACTACGGAGGCGCGAACGGACTTGGCGAAATTTTGAATATGCTAAATAGTGGAAACTATTGAAAACAATATCAAACGTACCGGGATAATGCAATGAATATCCGCTGAACCCTTTTTTGAACCTCGTTATCCCCTGCCACGAGTCATGAGGATCGTCGGTATGCGCGATGCCGCCCATATCATATGAAGTAAAACCAAGCTCTGCGGCATCTTGAATCGCCTGCATATGGAGTGCGTATGGCGCCATCAGGTGGCGAAATCGGTAATCACTTCCACCGTGAAGAAATGTTGCCGTGCTTCCGAAATACAATACGAGTATTGCTGCCAATGGGGTGGCACCCCGATAAGCCGCATACAATCGCAACGAGATATTCGTTTTTGATTCGCTAAGATTCCGGATAAAAAATGTGATCATCTGCCGATAATAATCATCTGTATGGAGACGAAATTGATGCCTCCCGGCAGTACGGGCAAGCAGACCAATAAAATCAGATATGGCTTTTTCAAAGTTATTATCATACGGCGACGAAATCATCTGAATGGAAATTCCCTTCTTTTGCGCAATTCGGTAATTGTATCGTGTTTTTGGATGCATCAAAGATTGGAGGACATCAAATGGCTGAGAAAGGTCTACAATCCACACATCGGCAGGCTGCATCGGCGCAATTTGCACAATGCCCTTGACGGTTGGAGTAAAAGTTGGCGGCTCAATGCGTAAAAAGAGCGCCCTTTGTTTGCGCAATTCCGCAGATAAAGACGCTAGAAACGAGGTGTTCTGTCCTTCTTCCATCAAAGGACCACGTGGGCAATAACCGTACCAACCGAAAAATGGCAACGGATGCGATAGGATTTGGGCAATCGCGTATCTGCCATTACAGTGCCGAATACAATATCGCTCCACGTTACGACCATGCTTCTTTTGAAACTCCCCCCAATCATAGCTCTGAAGAAAAGAATGCTGCGGATACGAAACTACGGCGGCATCCCATTCATACGGTTGCAGTGTGGAGAGCATACTAACTCGCTAGCGACTGGAGGGCGGCTTTCATGCGATCTTGCAGTACGGTAATGTCTGGCGGGATGCGATCAACCGCCCGCCGCGCGATAGATGCCGAATAGCCGAGGTGCACAAGCGCGTCAATAATATCCGTATCGTCACTTCCCTGCGTGCGGCTCCCTTCTCCTGCCATCGCAATGGTTCCTTTCAGCTCAACAATAATGCGCTCGGCAGTCTTTGTTCCAATCCCTGATGCGCCGCGAAGCATTGCGACATCTCCATGAGCAATCGCATCTTTGAGTTTATCGATTGATGACACGTTTAGTATGCCAAGCGCCGTCTTGGGGCCGACGCCAGACACTGATATCAGCTTTTCAAAAAAAGAAAGCTCGTCCGTGGCAAAAAAACCATAGAGCTCGATGCTGCTCTCGCGAACATATTGATAGAGATACAATTCGCATACATCGCCATCGGCGGCTTCGGAGGCAAGCCGCGCAGGGATCGAAATGTGATATCCAATATCATTGGCAACCACGAGGAGCTCCGAGCCGTTCTTGTGCAATATTCTTCCTTTAATATACCCGAGCATGGCGGTATTTGTTAAACATCCACCGAGGATACCGTATCAATAAAACATAACATCGGGTTGTCGTTTACATTGAATTGCGCTGCTCCTTCCTGCGGTTTGATGTGAATATCCCGTGAAAGAGTCGCACGCGCGATCTCCTCTTTTTGCTGCTCCAAAAACGCGCGAACAGTGTCATCTTCGCTGTATAAATACGTATTGACGTAATCATGAATGGTCAATCCTTTTTCCTTTCGATATGCATTGATCTGCCGTATCAACTCGCGTTGCATGCCTTCTTGCTGCAATTCAGCGGTCAATGCCGTGTCAAGCGCTACAAAAAAATCCCGCTCTTGTTTCGTAATCCACTGCTCGCCGGTAAGTGGCGCATCAACATGCCGGACTTCTTTTACGTTTAATTCTTCGCACAGCAAAGTATCGAGTTCTGATGAAAGGGCAACATTTGTCTGGACCGCAGACAGCGGCTGACGAACCTTTATTTTCGCCTGCGCGCGCAACGCATGGCCAACTTCCGCGAGTTCTCGAACACGTTCCATCTGAAGCTGGAGGGCCTCATCATAGTAACGGACTCTGTCATCGGGCCATTGTTCAAGATGCACCGAGTGAGTGACCGCATCTTCGCTCCGCGCTTTTCTGACTATTTGGTAGATCTCTTCAGCAATAAAAGGAGTGATGGGCGCAATCATCAAGCTGGTGGTGTGCAATACTTCGCATAATGTTGCACGTGCGCCAGCTCCCGTATTCTCGTCAGATGATTTGAACCGATCCCGAGAACGGCGAACATACCATGTCGAAAGATCAGTCATAAAAGAAAGCAGCGGGGGGATGGCTTGGGCGATACGGTACGATTCAAGAGCATGTGTGACGCGCTCATGCGTCTGGGCGAGTCGCGAAAAAATCCAGCGGTCAAGTACGGAAAGATTTGCCGGAACCGCCTCTGCTTCTTTCGGTGGAAAGAGAGAAAGAAACTGCGCAACGTTGAACACCGTATTCACGAATTTGTTATACACTTCTTTCACCCCCGCCTCGGAAAAATTAAGATTTTCAGCATGCATTACGGGGGAAGAAGCAAGATAGAGCCGCAACGCGTCAGCCCCATATCGCTCGAAGATATCAGACGGATCGGGATAGTTTTTAAGGCGCTTACTCATCTTCTTGCCATCTTCTGCCAACACAATGCCGTTCACAATCACGTGAAGAAATGCTGGTACGCTCTTCGGCTTCGGGATCGATGGATTTGGCTGGCGCGTCAATGCAGTAGCAAGCACATGAAGGGTATAAAACCACCCGCGAGTCTGGTCCTGCCCCTCTGCGATGAACTCGGCTGGGAATCCCCGTTCAAATGCTTCTTTGTTTTCAAAAGGATAATGCGCTTGCCCATACGGCATAGACCCCGACTCAAACCAACAATCTAAGACTTCCGGCACGCGCCGATACTGCTTGTCATTTTTCGTGATCGCAATCTCGTCAACAATATGCTTATGGATATCAGCGACCGGTGATCCGCAAAGCTGCTCTAATTCCTGTACACTGCCAATACACATAATATCTCCGTCATCACTTTTCCAGATGGGAAGCGGCGCTCCCCAATACCGGCTCCGTGATATTGCCCAGTCCCGCGCGCCTTCGAGCCATCTGCCAAACCTCCCCTCTTTCATGTGTTCCGGAACCCATTCTATCTTTTCATTGTTCTTGAGAAGCTCATCTCTTAATTCCGTCACGCGCACAAACCAGCTGGTTGTCGCGTAGTTGAGAAGCGGCGTATCGCAGCGCCAACAATGCGGGTACGTATGCGTATACGGCTCATCAAGCAAAAGGCGGCCGTTGCTTCGAAGCCATGCAATAATCATGCGGTCCGTACGAGATGGATCATCTTTTGATTTGACAGGCATATCGGCAAAATCGGAAACAGTTTTTGTAAATACTCCTTCCGGCGTGACGTGCTGTACAAATCCGACATTTTCTTCTTGCCCAAGCAGATAGTCGTCTTCGCCAAATGCCGGAGCGATATGCACAACGCCGGTACCTTCTTCGGTACTGACAAAGTCTGCTGCCACTACACGGAACGCCCGCGGCGTGTCAGAAAAATATGGAAACAAAGGAGTATAGCCAAGCCCGACAAGCTCGCGTCCGCGATGTTTTGAGTGCAAGGCAAAGGGGGACTGTAATTTCTCTTCGTATGCTTGTATGCGTTCACAAGCAAGCAGCACCATACCATCAACGCCAGTAAAACTGCCGACAGCATATTCGATGTCGTTGCCGACTGCTAATAGTACGTTGCCGGGCAATGTCCAGGGGGTGGTAGTCCACGCGAGAATGTCGAGTGGAGTGTTGATGCCTAATTTTTCTGAAACATTCAAAGCTGAAAAACGGACAGTCGCTGACCGATCAGTAATCTCCTTATACCCTTGTGTCACTTCAAAATTCGATAACGTAGTGACGCAGCGCGGACAGATGTGCATTGCTTTTTTCCCCTCATAAATCAGCCCCTTCTTCCATAGTTCAGAAAATACCCACCACACGCTTTCCATATAATCGCGATCCATGGTCATGTAAGGATGCTCCATATCCACCCAACGCCCCAAGCGGCGGATCGTCTTCTTCCATTCCTCCGCATACGCGAGCACTTGCGAACGGCACGCTTCATTGAAACGCGCAACGCCGTATAACTCAATATCTTTTTTTGAGCGTAAGGTGAGCTGCTCTTCGACAATGTTTTCAATGGGTAGCCCGTGGCAATCCCATCCCCAGACACGCTCCACTCTTTTACCTCGCATTGTCCAATACCGTGGGACAATATCTTTCATCAGTGATGCGACAAGATGCCCATAATGCGGCAATCCCGTAGCAAACGGCGGGCCGTCATAAAACACGTACGGTGTGCTCTCGGAGCGTTCTTGCACCGATCGTTGAAAAATCGAATTCTGTTCCCAAAACTCAATTATCTTTTGTTCCCGTTCTGAAATCGACATAGTTGATAATGCAAGTATAACCGACTTCATTATCTTGTCGAGCTCCCTAAAATTGGATACCTTGAGTCTATGAAACTCAAATTATTTACGTGGCTATTTTTCGTTTTCGTGATCCTCTACGCAACCGCGCTGCACACAGCCGCAACATTCAATGATCCAGACTCATTTTACCATGCGCGCATTACGGAATTAATGATAGAGAAAAGAGGTATCTTAACGGAATTCCCCTGGCTTCCCTTTACTGCTTTTAGCCAATCATTTATCGACCATCACCTTGCCTATCACCTGTTTCTTATCCCCTTTATCGCTCTATGGGGGGGCGTGTGGGGCATTAAGGTTGCAACTGTCGTCGCATTTGTTGCTGTGATTGCGGCCGTGTATGCATTACTGGCGCATCTGCTCTCTTCTCGGACAAATCCAAAACGCCAGATGATCGTACTGCTTTTCACTGCATCGCTTTTTTTCAACGACATATTCATCTTGCGGATGAACCTTGAAAAAATTCCGGCTGTATCATTGCTGTGGCTCCTTGGCGGCACGTATGCGATCCTAGCCGGCAAGCGCCGGCTAGTCTTTTTCTTTTCCTTTTTCTTCGTCTGGTTGCATGGAGCATGGCCGCTTTTGCCGATACTGGCATTGCTCTATTGGCTTGCTGACCGCGGCTCTCGCCATTCATTTGCCATTGCTGCAGCAACAAGCGTGCTAGGAGCAAGCGCAGGCCTCATCATCAACCCCTATTTCCCTCAAAACATTTCATTTTACTTCGTGCAGATCTTCCAGGTTGCCGTTGTCACGTATGATAACCTTTTTGAAGTCGGATCAGAGTGGTATCCGGCAGGCGCAAATATCATTGCTTGGGGCACAGGAGCAACAATGCTGTCAGTGGTTGCTACGGTCGTATTCGTATTCAAAAAAGCGTTCGCGAAAGGCACTGCCGGGCTCTCACACCGAACATCTGCTGAACGATTTTTCTTTCTTGCGACTCTTATGTTTTTTTTACTCACACTGAAATCAAGCCGGCATGGTGAATACTTTGTCCCCTTTGCCACGATATTTGGAGCGCTTGTCGTAACACCGTTTCTTGAGACGCGGTCGACTGCTTACGTAAAAAAACTGCTGCTGGCTTATTATCAAAAAAAACGACTAGCAGCAGTCATTATCGCAGCATTTTTTGCCGCATATTTACTCATCACTCCGCTGAAGAGCGTATTTTATCTGATAACGTTTCGGGTTGGCATACCCGTCGAAAAACACAGATATACCGCCAAATGGCTGCAAGAAAATACGCCACCCGGATCGATAATATTTAATGATCGCTGGGGGTATTTCCCGTCCCTGTGGTTTTGGGGCGAGCATAACCGGTTTATTGCCGGGCTTGACCCGACATTTTTCTATTCGCGTGACCCCGAATTGTTTTGGCGTTATGAAGCGCTGCGGAACGGTGCAATACAAAAAGGTGCGGCTCGAAGCATACAAAAAAAGTTTGGGGTAAATGTCATTATCGTATCAAAAGAAAACAGCGCGTTACGCGCTGTACTCAACCGCGATCCGGATGCTTCGCTCGCATACGAAGATGGTTCGGGAGCGATATTCACTGTTAGTACACCACGCCCGTGATTGCTGTGATGACGAAATTCGCGATCGCCCACGCGGCAATGATAACAAGAATGCCAATAATGCCATAGGAGAGGTACTGTTGAGCCGTGCGTACTTTTTTTTCATCCCCTGCCGCAGTCATCCACAGGAAGCCGGAATACGTAAGGAGGATCACAAAAAATAATCCCAAAAAACCAAGGACGACATTCAATACCCCGACAACGATCTCGGGGACGCTTTTTATCTGGCTTGGATCGGTAATCTTAAACGCTTTGAGGAACGCCGGCCAGGCTCCTTTCCCGCCAGTAACCACTTCAGGAAGACTCGCGCCTTGTGCCCAGACATCAACAGAGGCGGCAAGGGTTAAAAAAAGCGCGAGCACAAGGCAGGCGCTCCATTGAGCGCTACGTACCAACAACTTGCTCGACAAACTTATTGAGCACAAAATTAGTGATCGCATATGCAGCTACGACAACGATAATGCCTATGATTGAATTTTTAATAGCATCTTGAGCTTCTTTTACTTTTTTCTCCTCTCCTGCGGCTCCCATCCAGTGAAACCCTGCCATGACCAGACGGATCGTAAAAATCATACCTAACGCACCGAGGTTGAATTGGATGATAAGCGCGATAACAACCGGCAAGGAATACGGCTCGTTTCCCTCTCCAAAAATTGCGTTCTTCGCAAGTCCGAGCTGGTCATCGAGCGGTCCGGCATACGCGGCAAAACCTGCAGAAAAGAACGTAACAAGCACGAGCGCAACTATTGCAACAGGCAAAGCATGGTTCAGGAATGTTGATGCGCGATTGATCATGGCGTTTGGTAGTCTATTACCGCAAATTTACGACTTTTTGGAGCGCGTCAGTGACAAAAGCAGTGATCGCATACGCACCCAAAACAATCGCAAGGCCGATTACGCCTTGCATCATCATTCCAAGCGCTTCTTTAACTTTCTTCTCTTCTCCGCCGGCAAGCATCCAACGAAATCCACCAAATACGATCAATACAACAAAGATAATGCCCAGAGTGGTAAGAAATGCCTGGATAACGCCTCCAACTACCGTACCGATCTGGCGCTCCGTATCGATTTTTGCTGCCGTACCGGCATTTTTTAACACTTGCAGGGGGTCGGGCGGCGCACTTGCTTGAGCTAGAGCTTGAAGTGGATACAAGAAAACTCCGGCGGCGATATAAAGCGCGGTGCGAAAGGCAATCTTCTGTAGGTAATCTTTCATGAGGATAGTGCCTGTTTATGGCGTAGCAGGAGCGGCAGGTGCTAGTATCGTCTGCTGGGTCAGCTGCTGTACCACAAAGCTCGTTATGGCGAAAGCTGCCAAAACAAGGATCAGTCCTAGAATGGAGTGAAAGATAAATCCCCGAGCTTTGCTCACCTTTTTCTCTTCGCCTTCTGACAATAGCCACAGCATGCCGCCGTACACCATCAACCCCAAAAATACGAGTCCAAGGACAGTAAAAAGGATGTTAAGGAGACTGCCGACAAGCTCGGGCACTCCGTATTTTTCGTCCATCTTAAAAATACCCTGCGCGGCTTCTTGGAGGCCGATCTTTTCCAGTGTCCATTTCGCCATGGCGGCTGGCTGTTATGTGAGATTACCCAAAGAATTGCTGTTCAAACGTAGTGATGACAAAGTATGCGACAGCCCATGCTGCCAATATCAACACAAGACCAATGAATCCTTGGATTAACAGCTTGCGGGCGGTCTCAAGCCGTTTCTCATTGCCGCCGGCAGTCATCCACATAAACCCGGCTGCGATGATGATAATAACCGCAATCAAGCCGAGGAAACCTAAAATAATATTCAGAAGGTTAATAATCGTCTGGCGAAAATCCTGTTTTGCTTTGCCCGGAACTGTGATGTTGGTGAAATAATCCGGCTTGGTTCCCTGGATATCAATCTGCGCATACGAAGGGGCTGGCGCAAGCGCCAATCCTCCCAAAAAGACCATACCTGCAAGCACAATGCTTGCGCATAATCGCTTGATCATAAGTTTATTATTACCTTATAAATTAATAATCAATTTTTTATTACTTCTTCCGAGCCTATTCCCTAAACCCTGTCCCCTAATCCCTAACTGCAAAGTATACCACATTTTCCTATGCGAGGTGGGGATATGTCAAGTAAATCATGGCTGCGGCTGATTCGGCATGCCACCGCCGACCCCGCCTCCTTGAGTGGTGTTAGATCCGCCGCCTTGCGCTGTTGTCTCGGTGAGCAAGATGCCTAATAGGAATCGCACAAGAATAAAGCTGGCAAAAATGATGATGAGACCCAATGCGCCCCACACCATGGTGTCCCACCCCTTCTTGATCTTTTTTTCCGCCCCTTCGGATGTCATCCAGGTAAACCCCCCATACAAAAACACCAGCAGTGCAACCACGCCGACGATACCAAATAACCCGCCCAAGATACGGTTTACCAATGCCGGAATTGTCTTGATATTCCCAAGGGGATTTATAAGTTCGGTATCTGCAAACAGGGGGTCCGCAACTATGCCGTTCAATGCAAATACGAGTATTGCACACCCAAAACCTACTGCCAATCTCTTTTTACTTTTATTCAATTTCATATTCCAGAAACAGTATATCATTATCCTTTCTTTTTGAGGAGCAAGTACGGCACGCGGTCAAACCTAACTATTGTTTCCCTCTTGAGATACAAATGATCCTGCTCACCGTTTCGCAGTTGTACAGATTTCAGAGGATATTATATTCCTATTTAGAAAATCCCTCTAGACCAGATGGACAGACAATTCTTCGCCAACCATTATTGTCATCTTGGCAAACCAACGAGGGATCATTGATATAAGGACAAAATTTAATATCAAATACGCCTGGCTCATTCGTGCCTGGATTTACTCGCCATTCAGATAGATAGGTTTGACAAGCGGATTTTTTAATATAGTATCCTTCTCCTTGGTGCGTACGCGGACTTGTATCCAATGTTCTACTTACGCAGCATACCCCGAGCGGATCGGCTGTTGCAGGAGTGGCCGGTGCAGTTGTTGTGATAGAAATATCTGTACGACTCGAACAATAGAGGGGCACACTACCGCCTCGTGAGGAGTCCATTTTCCAACAAAGATCAGCTGCCGTGATTGTTGGGCCGCTGTATTTACAAAGAAACGCAGCGCTTCCGGTTTGCAATCTACCCTGTGCATTGAGATCGTTAACTTCTTGCGCGCAAGCTGGGTTATCCATGGCTGTTGCGCGTTTCGTTCCTGTTTTTTCAGTATAACAGCATGCGACTTGCTCAGTAGGTGATGAGCGAACACTGGGCGCGACCGGCGCTACCGGTTTGTACGGTTCTGCGAGCTGGCACGCGAGCTCTTCTGACGTCAACGCCCGATAGCACAACGCCCCGAGCTTCGCATTATACCATTTATTTGCGGCGCTTGTGCCAAAAAACAGCGTTCCCTTAGCATCGTCGCCCGCTAACGTCGTGACAACAAAATTCACGCCAATCCAAGCTCCAAATACAATCAATAAACCAATGATCGCGTTGCGCAGTGTGGAGGTGCCGCCCTTTACCCGCTCTTCCTCGCCGCCGGACATCAGCCACTGAAATCCACCCCACACAAACATCAAGAGGGCCAAAGCGCCAACAAGTCCCAAAATTAGATCCACTATCGTAAAAAGTATTTGAATCATTCCATTCACGCTGTGATAGCAAGGAATCCGGTCGCCATTGATATTAAGGGCACCGCAACCTGATATGAGAAATGTTATCGCTGAAGAAGTTGAGGAATTAAATCGCGTAGGATCGTCCCCTGGCCAATAAGCGCCGGTACATGCTTTCGGTCCGCGATCCACTGTCGAACAATCAATTGCGGCTTGTGTCGGCTGTGGCGACGCAATAGAAAAACCGATCGCCAACACCATAACAAATGCGGCAATGCCAATGATAATTCTTTTTTTTCTATTGAACATTTTCTATTTGCAATGTATCAGTACCCCTCCTGAATTATCTGCTTTGTTTTGGTGAGCAATTCGCGGAATTTCGACTTTTGCTCTTCCGGCGCGCCGCCGCGCAGCTGCAGCGCTTGAGCTATAAGCGAGGTAAATTGCGCTTCCATCGCCTCCGCATTCTTGCCGTGAAACCAATTTTTTGCCACAAGCAGCTGTGATGCAAATGGATACAGGATTTCTTCTTTCTTCTGCTCTTCAATCAGCTCACGCAACGCAGTCGGCTTTTTGGTCTCGGCTAAAAACAGTTTTGCCTGCTCCGCCGCTGTTGCAAACATCAAAAAATCCCATGCGTAATCTTTGCTTTTTGTTTTTTTTGATACCGTCTCAACCCAATAATTCGCGGGTACCGCCTGCTGGCTTGGGTTGAGTTGCGGAACGGGAACAATCCCATACCGCAAGCGCGGCTGCAAATCGCGGAGCGCTTGCGCGTGATACGAATATCCAAACATCATCGCGGTGAGCCCTTGCTGAAACATCTCAAAACTGTCAGAAAAATCCTCGCTCCATGTATACAGATCAGTGGCGGGAGAAGCAAAATCGGTATAGAACGTCAGTGCATTCACGGCGGGATGGGTAGTGCGATCTGTAAGGTTCTGCGGCACCTGATCAAAGGTAAGCATAGCGCCATCAGTCATCTGCGCGCCATTCTGCATCATCAGCATCGCAAGAATGTCGGCAGCGCGCTGGATATTTTTACTTCCGCCGATTGCGGCGGCGGAGCTTACGATTTCGCCGGTAGTATCATTGATCTGCGTCAGATAATCCCTCCCTGCCATGTTTTGAAATTCTCCCCAGTTCCGCGGTGGCGCGCCGATGCCGGCATTGTTAAAAGAATCTTTGTTGTAAAATAAGGCAAGTACATCAACAAAATACGGCAAACCGACAACCTGCTCCTTCCCATCCATAAATCGCAATACATCGCTCCCCACTACGTCAACAAATTTTTCCCGTATCTCCCGCGGGGTGTATGCCTGTTTTTTATCAATCTGCACCTCGGTCTTTTTTTGGATCGTTCCCTTTTCTACAAAGGAAGCGACCTTCAGCTCACCCGGCAAGGGCTCAATCTTTGTTAGATATCGATCAACCCATGTATTGTGGATGGAAAAAATATCGGGACCGCGATCTTCGGCGAGCGCATTGACGATCTCACGTTCATATTCCTCAAAACGGAGCTTGCGATAATCGATTTTTACATTCGTATGCAGCCGCTGATACGCAGTGATGATCTGGCGAATGGAGGTATCACCGTCAAACACACGCCAGTATGTCAAGGTGACAGGCTTGCTTACTTTGGCGATTTCTTCTTGTGAGGGTCCTTTTGGACGCAATGAACCGATCACGACTGCCACAAACGCAAATACCACAAGAACCCCGATTCCTATGACAAGAAAAGCGATATTTTTTTGCATACGCGAATATTATACCCCAATCGCAGCTAACGCGCCAACAACTGCGCCGATGACCATGAGCGGCAACGCGGGGATCGGCTGGCGGCGCGTGACGATCAACAAATGATTCATGACCACACCGATGAGCATACCGCACACCGCGGCAATGCTTGCCAGAATGCTCACGCGCACCAAGCTCGTCGTCAAAATCATCGGCAACACCACATCTCCCCCGCCGATGATAAGAAATCCGCTTCCAGGTTGGACTTGCGAGATGCGCGCGCGAAAGTCACGCATGCGGTCAGGCACAAACAAAACAAAACTCGCCTGCCGCTCAATAAGCGCATGGGCAAGAGGGATCATGTGCTTTGTGACATAGACAGCGATGATATCGTACAAAGAAAGAACAAGCAGCAGCAGTGCGGCAAACAACCAATGAAATTGCAATCCGAATACCGATCCGATACCGACAGCCGCCGCTATTACGACAAGATCATGCACCCATACGGCCGGGAGAAGCAAAAAGGCTGCAAGAAAAATCGCCGATACCACGAGTGCCAACGAAAGCGGAAACACCACCAAAAACAGCCGAAACAGTCCAAAAAATACCGCAGCCAAAAATACTATCTGAAACAAGATTTTCCCTCGATGCAGGTAAGACAGCAACAAGATGGCTATAGTCGCCGCAAAGAATAACGCAAGAAACTGCAAGACGGCCTGAACGCCCGTATCGCGCAACGGCACTTGTAGGCCGACAGGCCATTCAAACACCATGATTTGGTATGCAACATACAGCGCCGTTCCTTGCGCAACGGCAAAAAGAGATAATGTCCACAACAACAATGGGAGGCGAAGGCGCTTCATTTGGACAGACTATATGGATTGGGCATCGGGATCTTTTGTGTCGAGATAGGCCAAAGCGAGTGCTGCAAAAAAGATTGCGACATCGCGAAAGACAACATCAAGCAGCGCGAGGTTAAATGTCAAGATGCCAAGCATCGTAAGCGCAGACAGCATGCCCGCCATGAATACAAAGCGTCCGGAAAGCAGCCAGAGCGCCAATATGATTTCTGCTCCGGAAAAAGCGGTCAAAAGGATTCGGACATCAACCCATTCGCGCATGAATTGAGGAAAATATCCGATCCATGAGTTCGGCTCCAGAAAAGCGGCAACACCGGCATACCCAAATACTGCTGCAAGTCCGATGCGAAGAAGAAGCGAAATGACGCGTTCTTTTTTCATCCCGTTACTACTGCACGGTAATCTGGGCAAACATATTCGGTGTGAGATGGTCGTGATATTTCCACGTACCCTTTTCGTTGAAGGTAAAATCCCAGGCCTCTCCGGGTTTCAGCCCTTTGCAGGCATCAAATGTACTACCAATACATCCCCCCTTTGTCGGATACTCAGCATGTGTCGGATGCATCGCAGATGCGGGCCACATATCGCGAGTCCCAATATTCACAAAGGTCACCATAGTTCCTGCCGAAATTGTCATAGATGCGGGGGTAAAGCCGATGTCAGACATCTCAACCGTTGCTGTCTTGACAACAGGAGTGTTGGGAACTGCTGAAATCGGCTGGTCAGGTTCCGATTTTCCTGTTTCCGGCGGCAGTACACTTTCCGTGCCGGTTGCTGATCCAGCTGGCGGCGGCAAAACCTCGACTTGCTGCGGTACGGTATTTTGAGTTTCTGGCGGAGGACCCACCTGCTCCTGACCCGGCACAAATCCTTCCCCTCCCTCTTCAGGGGTTGCCTGCTGCTGACTTACGACAAGCATCACGGCAAGCGCCGCGAGTCCAAGCAAAACAACAACCAAAAGGATGTTTTTTGTCTGCATAAAATAAAATATGATTAAGTGTTTTTAGTATACCACACGAAAGCACGCCGCGCCATTATATCAGTATCGATATTCCTCCGACTTATATGGCCCTTTACTGTTGACTCCGATATAGTCAGCCTGGTGTTTTGTTAGTACTGTCAGCCGCACGCCGAGTTTTGCAAGATGCAGCCGCGCCACTTCTTCATCAAGATGTTTTGGCAATCGATACAACCCAACATCGTATTCATTGTGCCACAGATGAATCTGCGCAAGCACTTGATTTGAAAAACTGTTGCTCATCACAAAACTCGGGTGTCCCTGCGCGCACCCCAGATTCACCAGCCGCCCTTCGGCAAGAATATAGATCTCGTGACCGTCAGGGAAGCGGTATTTATCAACCTGCGGCTTGATCGTCTCCCGTTTCACTGTGCGGCTGCCGGTGAGCCTATCCATCTCAATTTCATTATCAAAGTGTCCGATGTTGCAGACAATCGCCTGATTCTTCATCTTTTTCATGTGTTCAAAGCGGATAACGTCCCGATTGCCTGTCGCTGTCACGTAAATATCGGCGCTCCCAAGCATGTCTTCCACGGTACGTACGGCATATCCTTCCATTGATGCCTGTAAAGCGCAGATGGGATCGATCTCCGTAACAATCACGTGCGCGCCAAATCCTTTCAAGGCGGCAGCGCACCCCTTCCCCACTTCTCCGTACCCGCACACCACCGCTGTTTTACCTGCCACCATCACGCCTGTAGCGCGCTTGATTCCGTCCATGAGAGATTCGCGACATCCGTAGATATTATCAAACTTCGATTTTGTGACGGAATCATTCACGTTCATGGCGGGAAACAGCAATGCGCCCTCTTGTACCATGGCTTTCAGCCGATGAACACCGGTCGTGGTTTCTTCCGACACGCCACGGATATCTTTTGCAACCGTATGCCACCGATTTGGGTTGCGCGTGTATTCTTTTTTTAAAAGACGGAGTAATGCTCGATAGTCCTCGCCCATTCCTTTTCCCTTTTTTTCAAAAATCGCAGGGGTATTTTCGCCTTCGACTCCCGTATGCACCATAAGAGTGGCGTCACCGCCGTCATCCACGATCAAGGTAGGTCCTTTGCCGTTGGCAAAATCAAGCGCGCGCTCAAGGCACCACCAGTATTCGTCAAGCGTCTCGCCTTTCCATGCAAAGATGGGGAAGCCCTTTTTTATAAGCGCGGCGGCGGCATGGTCTTGCGTCGAAAAGATATTGCAACTTGCCCACCGCACAGAAGCGCCAAGCGCGGCAAGTGTTTCAATCAATACCGCTGTCTGGATCGTCATGTGCAACGAGCCCGTGATGCGCGCATTCGCTAACGGTTTTGTGCGCGCATATTTTTTACGCAGCGCCATCAGTCCGGGCATCTCGTGTTCGGCGATCGTTATTTCTTTGCGTCCCCATTCCGCCAAAGAAAGGTCCGCTACTTTGTATTCATGAGGCATAATTTGTGCCATACCGTTGTTCAAAATCTTTTATGCTAAAGATGTGATTCTGTGTGCCATACCGCTCAATGGCGTAGGCGGCTGCAACGCTTCCGACTTGCCCGCATACCGCAAGGTCTTTTCCTGCAGCATAGGCGGAAAAGAAGCCGGCGCGATAGGCATCCCCTGCTCCGGTCGGATCTCGCACTTCCTGGGGCTTGCACGGCACTATCTCAATATGTTCTGCTCCGCGGCGAGTTATGATGCGCGAACCGGATGCGCCGCGCGTAATAATAACGGTATCTATCATAGCACACAACATTCTCGCGGAATACTCTGTCTTTTGTTCCGTCACTTTCAATTCGTAATCATTCACAATAAAAAAAGAACACAAGGAAAGCATTTTGCGCAACTCATCTTTTTCAAACCCTCCCAGCTGCTGGCCCGGGTCAAAAACAAAAGGTGTCTTTCGTGCCGCACATTCGCTCGCATACTTGATCATCGCTGTTTTTTTTGTAGGGGCGATGATGGCAAAGTCAAACGATTGATCCATATCGCCGATACTTAGATCGCTTGCAGCATCCGACGCGCCGTTATGATAGGCAGTAATCTGGTTATCGTCTTTGTCGGTAATGATCGTTGCCTGCGAAGAAAGCGCGCTTGCTTCACGATAGATATATCGTGTCACTATCCCTTGTTTTTCAAGATAGTCACTATATGTATCACCATCAGAGCCGAGCACAGAAAGCACAATGGGGTCAGCGCCAAGCATTCGCATGGTATATGCGATATTGCCCGCGCATCCGCCGAAATTTTTTACAATGCCATCCACAAGAAAGCAGGTGTTAAGTACATGGATTTGGTCCGGCAAGATATGATCGCGAAAACGTCCGGGAAAATCCATGATAGTGTCATATGCTAACGAACCGGTGACGAGAATGGACATATGGTGATTATTGGGAATACAATGCGCCGAGATCAATTCTTCCAATTGTCTTTTCTTGGTACTTTTCTTTAATCAATGTTTTTGCTTCTTGAAACTTTTCGCTTATACACCCGTTTCTGATCGCCTCCGTACTTTCAATATAGGCGGCAAGCTCATCGGCTGCCTTGACTACCTCTCCGTCAAGGGGGTCATATCGATTTTCGTTATAGCGCTGATCGATTGTCTCAACAGCAACTTCTTTTGCCACGCCTTCCAAAAGGACGGCGTTTTGCGCTTCCACTGTCGTAAAACGCCGTATTTCCGGATGCAAAAATTCCGGCAGAAGCGGATAGACGATTTTTTCCATTTGCTCTTTTTCGTATTCCACGATCAAATCCCGTAGGCCCTCCGTTGCCCGTTTTACCGGCGCAATGATATCGCGGGTCAATACTTCCGCAAGATCGTGGAATAATCCTGCAAACGTATTGTTGTACGTCCTGCGATCGCATGCGTTCAGCTGCAACGAAAAAAAATAAGAAACAACGGCGACGAAATAGCAATGCATAAGCACCGATGTCTTCGGGATGCGATGCACGTGCGCCCAGCGTGTTTGAAAACGAAGCTGTCCTACAATATTAATAAATCGCTGGATGCGATCAGATTCTAGAACGGCCTGCGCGCCGGCAATGTCCCGATATGAGGCAAGGCGCACGGATAGCTCGCTTCTGATCTGTGCCATCTCATACCCATGAGGGTCCGTGCGCTCGATGATGTCAAACTCCCACGCAGAAGCCATGGTGCTTGCCGCACTCAAGATGCGCTTTTCAAGCGTATCGTCTTCCTGTTGAAAATAGGAAGAGAAGCGATGTGGCAGGGTTTTGTCAACTGCCTCCAGCGTGGGCTCAAGCTCTCCGCAAACGAAAGACAATAATGTTTTATATTGCGCCCTATCATTACGAATGGCGGAGAGCACAGGCGCCTTGATGTCAGTCAAAACAATTTTTGCAAGATATTCGAATACGCTACCCTCGATGACAGCTTTCCACAAAACAGGTGCATGCTGTTCGTGGTGGCGGCCGATAAGATAAGCAATAACAAGCTTATGCGCGTGTTTATCGATCTCGCTGATCTCCGTCGGGCGCAGCTTGTCGTTCCAACGTTGGATATACGCGCCCTGGAAGAGAGTTGTGACAAACTGTTTGGTAATCATCCATGAAAGCACTATCTGTTAGATTTCCCTCTGAAAAGGAATGCATGAAACTCGCGCCGGTATGTCTCGTTATAACGTGCTTTCACCAATAACGGCTTGATGTCGTGGTTGCGCAACGCCGGATTTTCGCCATACGACAAAAACTCCTCAAACGTCACTGCTAATTCTTCAATCTGCTCCCCTGCCTCGAGCGCTGGTGCGGCGGTCTTTACGCAGCGGCGCGCGACAAATGTGTAGACAGTCCAAAAAAAATGACTTGAGGGAGAAAATTTTTGTAGGAGATCCCAATCGTGAGATTCGTAACCACCCTCTTCATACAACTCTCGCTGCGCTCCGGCAAGCGGCGTCTCGCCTTCGTCAATCCTGCCGCCCGGCAAGGTAATGCCGTAATCTGTCCAGTCTGGTTGGCGCTGTTTTTGTAACAAGATCCGATCGCCGGACACTGCGATCACCTGCGCGGAATCAGGACGCACGAGCCGCTCAAATGGCGCCATACTGCCGTCAAACAATGTCTGCTCCCACTGCCAGATATCATAGATGACTCCTTTATATACGCGCCGTGCTCCTGCCGGCAAATTCTTTTGTGCTTCCGCCATACATTCTCAATATAGTAATCCCGTTAGGAGCATAAAAGCTTCTAACGGGATTAGTGTGGCGTACTTTCTCTTTTTTTACAATCGTTTCAGTGTTGACGAAATACTATCAGGCAACTTCGACTTTTCCCATCACCGCCTGATCATACAACGGCTGTACAGCTGACGCAGATGCGGCGCATACGGTATCAATAAGGCGCGCGCATACCAAATATGGATCGCAGTTTGCGGCTGGCCGACGATCTTCGAGGTATCCGCATCCATTCTGCGCGGTAAAAATGGGGATACGGATTGATGCGCCCCGATCAGAGACTCCATAGCGGAATTCGGTGATAGAGCATGTCTCGTGTTTGCCGGTCAGGCGATCTTCATTGCCTGCTCCGTATACGGCGATATGCTCTTGCCGTTTTATGCGCAATTTTTCGCATGCTTCTTCTATCACTTTGAGCCCCCCGACTGCGCGCATTGCTTTTGTGCTGAAGTTCGTGTGCGCTCCTGCGCCATTCCAATCACCAAGCACCGGTTTTGGCGCAAAGTTTACCCATACGCCATAATTTTCTCCGAGACGCGCAAGCAGCCAACGAGCGATCCATAATTCATCAGCAACTTCTAACGGCCCAATAGCTCCGACCTGAAACTCCCATTGTCCGGGCATAACCTCCGAGTTGATACCGCACACGCGAAGCCCGGCGCGAAGGCATGCTTCCAGGTGCGCCTCTACTAAATCGCGGCCATAGATCTTATCTGCACCAACGCCGCAATAATAGGGGCCCTGCGGAGCCGGTACCCCATCAGCGGGCCATGAGATTGGTTTTGCTCCCTTGTACAATGTGTACTCCTGCTCTATGCCAAACAACGGTTCATGGTCTGCGTACTGCTCGACAGCCTTGCGCAGCATACTTCGTGTGTTGGACGGATGCACATTTCCGTCCGCGCTCAATACCTCGCACAATACTAAGACGTGGGGGTTGCCACGTACCGGATCAGGAACAACGCGTATGGGCTGCAGTAAACAATCACTCGAGCGGCCTTCGGCCTGCTCCGTGCTCGATCCGTCAAACCCCCAACCGGGAAGATCAGCTACCGTACGGACCTCTCGATCCAAGACCTTTGTCTTGGAGCGCAAGGAGGGCGTGGGTCGATAGCCATCGAGCCACAGGTACTCCGCTTTCACATATGGCATATGTGGTACTCTAATAGTTAATGCAATCTGCTGTGGATAGTGTAAAAAATTACACCGCATTTCACAAGAGCAATTGATGTGTAGGATAATCAAACGGATGAAAATTTGGTGTCAAATTTTTGACACCTACTGCTGTGGTTCATCATACGGAGTGCCTCACCGTCCAACGCTCGCCATAAATTGGTCAACCGGGGCAAAGTCATCGGTGAGGAGAGGAACGTCTTGCGCAATCTGTTTATCCCACCTCTTGGCAAGCATCGAATCAAGCTCGCCGATGCCGCTCACCAACGGCAGCGGGTTGCCCGCCTTCGTTGCGACGAGCATTACATTTTGCAGTTCAGTAGGATTTTCCGGCTTGAGCGGGAAAAGATACACGTTCTCAAAAACTGACCGTGCCGTACGATAGATCGCGCGGATCGTTTTTCCGTTCTCTCCTTCCATTGCCGACGCAACGTTAGCGATAAAGATGCCATCGTCTCGAAGCAGGCGATCCATCTGCTCAAATGACTCGCGTGTGACGACCTGGAATGGAATCGCATACGAAGAAAAAAATACATCACCTAAAATGGCATCGTAGGTGCCGTCGGAACGATTCAAAAAAGTGCGTGCGTCTTCATGATAAATACGAAGTCGAGGATCGTTGGAAAGCGAAAAATAATCGCGCGCCGCCTGTGTCACCGCCGGATCAATCTCAACGACGTCCATGCGTGCGGATGGGAAGGAGAGAAGAAAATTTTGAGGGTAGGTATAGGCCCCGCCACCGAGCATCAAAACGCGTTCTGGCTGCGGTTGGACTAACGCGAAAAGATCATAAAATTTCGCGTAGTCACCGGCGAGTTCTGTTGGATTATCGCGATACCCGATAGAATGCAGCGCTCCGTTGATGAGAAGCGACCGGATAGGACGTTTTGATTTTGCATCTATAGAATCAACAATACGAATGCTGTGGTAGGAAGATGGAATTGCAACATATCCCTGTTGCGCAGCAAAAGAACCAAACAAAGGAAAGAGCAAACTGCCCACAGCGATGATCGCCATTACTGCCATGCGCGATACAGAGCGAATGCGGAATGGCTGTAACAGCAATGAGCAGATCAGTACGAGCGCTGATAGCGAAAAAAGAATTGTGCTGGTCTGAAAGTAGGCAAGAAAGAAAAAACCTGTTACAAACGTGCCTACGATACTGCCGAGAGTTGAAAGCGCATAGAGCGACCCGATGCTCGTGCCGGCAGCTGCTACTGACGGAATCGTAAGGCGGACGGCGTAGGGTGCCACCATACCGAGCAAGATACTTACCGGGGCAAGTAAAAAGAGGGATGCAATGACCGCCTTGATGCGGAGATCAAGGGGCGGAATGCTAAATGCTATCAAAAGCGGCACATCGAGAAATGCAATGAGTGCTGTAGCGATGCTTGCCGCAAGTAAAATGCGCGCCAGTGAGTGGGGGGAGGCCGCACGATCAGCAAAGCGCCCACCAAACCAATACCCAAGACTCAGTGCGGCAAGGATCACGCCGATCACGCTCGTCCATACCGGCAGAGACGTGCCTAGAAATGGCGCAAGAATACGCGAGCCTAAAATCTCAACCGCCATCACCACGCCGCCGGTCATAAAAACGATCGCTCCAATGATGTATTTGTTGGCAAGCATATTATTTCCGTATCGTGTACCGCTTGCCGGAATTCAACACGATGCTTAGTTCGTATCCGCTAAAAATCTTTTGATATTTCAAATCGTCAGAATGCAAAAAATCACTGCTTCGCTCATCAAGGTAGGTGCCGATAAGATCGTCTAACGATTCCGGGTATTCCGAATACTCATCGCGATACAAATCAAGGAATTGCATGAGTTTGTTGAGCTGACCGGTGCGCACCGCGTCTGGCGCTTGTTTTGCTTCTTGCACGATTTCTTTTAACTCGGCCGTACCCTTTATGATGGCTTGCAAATCTTGTCGCACATATTCAACAAACGTGATGCTTTTATTCTGCGTTTTTGCCGCCTCATACCCATCTCTCCATCGCAAGCCAAACACGATAGCGGCAAACACAAGGAAGAAGACAAAAATATTTCCTATGGTGCGAAGGCGAAACATATTACGCCGGGGAAATAAGGATTGAATCGATGCGATCGTTCAACGACTCGAGCATTCGCAGCTGGAACGAGGCCGCCCGCTTTTCTGGGGTTGCCCCCCCTTGTTGGTTGGCTTCGGCGCGATTGTATGCCATAAGCCGCACGAGCTCTTCTTGTACGCGATCAACAAGTGTACGAGCAGTACTTGCATCAAGCATATCAAGTTCGCGCTTTTTCTCTGCTTCGCGCTGTAGAATCTTCAAGAGTGCAACAACTTTGTCGGTAAGAATCGGTGGCAAATATAATCCATTTTTAACAATGCTGATTGTGTCAAAAAGCGTGGTTACTATTCTTTTGTCAAAATATACGGCTGGCGGCAGAGAAAATCCTTCGTATTTCTTCTGCGTTTTTGGGTTGTCGATGTATGTGTCAATCGCGGGATTCAGCGCAGTACCCGTCAAACGCTCCAATTCCATTCTTCGCGTTTTTCCTTCAAGTCCGCGTAGCGAGGGAAATAAACCTTCGAGCGCGCGTTCTATCACGCCGTCGGCAATCCGCATATCAAGAGAATCAAAAAGCCGCTTCAGTTTTGCCTCCGCTATTACTTTTGAAAGGTATCCTTTATGGTATGCCTTGATCTTGTCGCTATCCCTAGGAGGAAGATATCTCTCTTTTTGAATCACATCCACAAAATTCAGACCGGCGGTGCACCAGCGCAGACGAAATTTGTTGATCTCGTATCGTTTATATTGCCGATAGAGTTTCGCTGATTCGGGAGATACATTTTCTACGCCTTTGTGTTCGGTGCGCGCAACAATCGGCTCAAGAGCTTTTTCTTCAGCATCCGACAACTCATTGTCGAGATCGTAGATACGATTATACAACGCCTCGTGCAACATCTGGCCGATACGCATACGCATCTGCTCTCTTCCCTCGATCATTTTTTCGATTGCAGCAGCTGGTGTCGCTTCAGGTGGAATTGCCATGCCTCTTACGATACCCCACGCATGAATTCCTGCAAGCACAAAAAATCCCCCGAGAAATGAGGGATGTTTTGTCTTCATTGATGATCATCACTGAAATGAGAGGGTTTTCGATGGCAAACCCACAACCATTCGTGAAAGTTATCCGGGCTGAAAACTGTGATCACGCCCCGGCGCTGCGTCTTGGTGGAATGACATCACTCGAACAACAGTGCTCACGTACTCATGCGCTTCTTGCACCGTGATCGAAGTAAAGCAATCATACCACGCCTCTTCACATTCCCAGGGGACAACGAGCGTATCCCGATGCCGCCGGAAACGGCGCTCCCACACACTGTGCGAGATTTCTTTTCCCGCAAGTGCCGCAAGCTGCCGCGCATACTCGTAGTCATGGAAGACACGGCTTGCACTCGATCCATGATTAAGCCAGTAGATGTCAGTCTCGCACTGATCCAGCTGACTCCCCAATACAGACCGAGTCCATTCAAAGAACTCGAGTGAGCGTTGGCATGAGTCGCGAGTTTCTCCCGGCGATCCGAAGATCAGTGAGTAGTGGAGATGAGCGCCACTTTTGGCAATGCTTCGTACTGCTTTACGATTTTCCTCAAATCGCGATCCGGCCTGCGATGCTTTCAGAACACCACGCTCGAGAATATTCGCATCACCGGAATCCATGCCGACATCCATGAGAAGACGACCTCCGGTAAGAGACAACCAGCCTTCGAGGTATTCAGGGTGCCGAGCTATCCCCCACGCCCTGCCGTACAACATCAACCCCTCTTTGAAGTACGCTCCCAAACTTTTCAGCATGCTGCACACGGAATGCATTTCATACGCCGAGTCGGTGACGTTAAAGAGGTAGTTGATCCCAAATGCCTCATAGGCTTCCAAGAGACGTTTGAGATATTCTTGGGTCGGCAGCCGTATATCCGCCACGCCGGCGATAGTACAATATGAGCACGCATCCATCTGCCCTGTACGAGTGCAGCCTTGCGCGAAAAGCGCGAGAGCGTTACGGACATGTGCAGGATTGGCATGCTTGTGGCTGAAGATGGCGCGATAATTTTGCCACACCTTCTGCCAGTACTCGGTTCTGTAGAGATCGAGTTTCGGCACCACGAACACATCTTGCGCGTCAAACATTCCTTGCTCTCGAAGCTTTGCGCGCATTTCGCGTTCAGCACGCAGGGCCAACGCCTCGTTTGAGCGGTTGACGCCGCATGGGACGACGGCAACTCCAGGAATGTTCATTGCATCGAGCGCGACTGTGCCGACTTGCCGCAAAAATTCACGCACGGCAGCAAGGCTGTTGCCGGTGAACACGGCGTCAATCGGATGATCCGACAGCCGCAGAATTTGCTCTGCGCGGAAAATCGCCGCGTCATTGCCGACTATACAATAGCTTGCGCCGAGACATTTCGCCTGCCGTGCAAGTTCAATGCCCCGTTCCATACCCGTCACTACCAAGCTAAATCCAACGACGTCGCCTTCTTGAACGATCTTCTCTAAATCGACGAAGCCATCGATAAGCTCGTCGTGCAGGACAACGCCCCATCCTTCTTGGTCGGCAACCGTTCCAACCGAGAGGATACCCAGATGGGGCCACACCCGGTAATGGGTGGTGGCGGTGTTGCTCGACAACGCATTAATCGTATACTCGACATTTACGAGCACAAACCGCTTTTGTGTTTTTGAATGAACCATTTTCCTTTCCTTCCTCACACTGCAGTTGCATGCCTTAAGGTGAGCACAACCGTACCAGAAATGCAAAAATATACAATATGGCTATTGACAAGAGTCGATTTTTTGTTTATAATTAAATAAAATTGTTGTATAAATAATTTGACAACAATGGCGCGCCCAAACAACAAAACCTCCTCCCAAACAAAGTTTGATGAATTTCTGCGCAACGCGGGCCTCTCTGAAAATGAGGCTGCGGTATATGTATCTTCCCTGCGGCTTGGTAATGCCCTTGTCAAAGATATCGCAAAATTGGCGCGCTTGAATCGAACAACAGCGTATAATATCTTGTTGCAATTACGGAAAATGGGGCTTGTTTCAAGTTATCAAAAAAATAATATCATTCATTTCAGCGCGGCAGAACCGCAACGAATTACCGATCTGTTGAACAAGCGCATACAAAAACAAAATGAATTGAAGGGCCTCTTGAATAATTTGCTTCCTGAAATTAAAATTTTATACCGCGAACGCGCATCCGGAGCATCCATTAAGATTTTTGAAGGGATTGACAGCATGCCCGATATTTATAGAACCGTCTACCATAATATGAGACCCGGTACGGAAGGCTTGGAGTTTACAAATTGGGGTGGAAAATACGATCTGTTTCCTGAATATCTCCGGAGCGAACTGTTTGATAAATTTAAAAAATACGATGCCTGGACGCGCTCAATGTTAATCGAAGATGAGATGACACGCGCGTGGTATGAAGAATCGCTGGAAGGCGCGCTCGAGGGACAACGAAAAAAAATTAAACTGCTGCCAAATCCCGGCTGGAACTTTTTTTGCAACCTCGAATTATATGAAAATCGCTTTGCGATCGTCACCTATAAAGATGATGTTCAATTCCAGGGGCTATTGATTGAAAGCAATGAGCTCTCCTCCATGTTTCGCTTTTTGTTTAATGCTGTGTGGGGTGTTGAATAGCTCCGCGAAGAATATAACGAGCTTTTCTGCAGGCTCACTTTGCCGAAAGAATACCGACACCAATAATCGTCAATGCAATCGCAATAAGATGCAGGACCGTAAGGGATTCTTTGAGAAAGAGTGCGCCGAGCAATGTTGTTGTAACTATCGATCCCCCGACAATGATCGGCATACCGACAGAGACAGGAACGCCTTTTGAGAAAAGAAAAAAAGACCCGATTTCTGCAATTCCGATAGCAATACCTGCTCCTACGGCAAACAACACTCCTTTTTGAGAAATAGGTAAGGGGGCGTTTGTCATTTTCAAAAAAATAAGAATAAGGCCTCCGACAAGAGCCGCAACAATTTGCAAAATCACCGCCCCCACAACCTGATTAACGTGACCGGAAGAAACCTTAATAA
>JACQSB010000027.1 GCA_016206175.1 Candidatus Uhrbacteria bacterium
ATATTATAGTATAACTTAAATATAAGTAAACAAACATTTAGGAGAGAGGTAACGGGTCAATGTGGGTATTCCATTTTCTTCGATTTTATGGTATACTAATAGATATGTCTCGCGAAAACGATCCAGAACAAGCAAATCCTGCTTTATCTATTACCATATCAACGCTTACCTTCCTCAAGGTGATCGTCATTATTGGTATTCTCGCGTTTTTCTACTACATACGCGACATTTTGGCGATCCTTTTCGTTTCGTTGTTGCTGGCGTCCGCATTAAGCCCCTGGGTATATATCATGGAGCAGCGCCGAATACCGCGGGCAGCCGGTATTTTGCTTATTTATATCTCAATCATTGCGGTTGTCACGCTTGCTATCGTACTTCTCATTCCTCCGCTTGTCGAACAGTTTAACGAATTAACGCAGTCATTTCCGACGTATTCCGATTTGTTTGTAAAGACATTGCAGGGATATCAGCCTGACATTAATATCGTTGACCAGCTTAAACGGCTGTTTGTATCGATTCAATCAAGCCTTTTGGATGTCGCCAGCGGCATTTTTCTCAAGATTTTTGATGTCCTAAAAGGGTTTGTGGCGTTTTTCCTGGTGTTTGTCGTGACGTTTTACATGATCGTGGAAGAGTCCATGCTAAAACGCGCTTTGCACTATGTCACGCCGGTGCAATACCAACCATACGCTGAAAAGCTTCTTTCCAAAATACAAAAGAAAATCGGCCTTTGGGTGAGGGGACAGGCGATTTTATGTTTTATTATCTTTCTTCTGTCTTACATCGGCCTTTTGATTCTCGGTGTAAAGTATGCTCTTGTCTTGGCCCTCATTGCCGGTTTGACTGAATTTATGCCCCTTATCGGGCCGATCATCGGGGCGATTCCGGCGGTATTCATCGCGTTTACCCAAAGCCCATTTCTTGCCTTGTGGGTGGTATTGCTCTACCTCCTTGTCCAGCGTTTGGAAAACGATTTGCTCGTTCCGCGCGTCATGCAGCAAGCCGTGGGATTAAATCCGCTCGTAAGCATAATCGCGCTTTTGATCGGCGCGAAGTTTGGCGGCCTTATCGGTTTGCTGCTCGCCATTCCCGTCACGACTGTTCTTGCCGTGATCGTTTCTGACTTTTTTGGTACGCCTGTTGATGATGAGGGGATGATATTCCGGCGGCCCCGGAATGTTTGACCCCTCCTCGCCCCCTTGCTATACTAGAGAGGTAGCTATAAGACCTTATTATTATAAGGTTTTTTGATTCTATGAGCCTTGATTACGACACTAACCTTTCTCAATGAGGTCGCATATCCACGAGAGGATACTGCTTTATAAAATCCAGCAGGGAGATACCGAGAGTTTTGGCGTTATCTATGATTTTTACCATGAGAAAATCTATCGATACGTCTTTTTGAAGCTGCCTACCCAGGAGGATGCCGAGGATGTGACGGCTGATACGTTTTTGCGTATATGGCAGTATTTGCAAAGCAAGAATCGGGTAAAAAATATACAGGCACTTTTGTATCAGACTGCACGCAACTTAATCGTTGATTTCTATCGCAAGCGCGGGGGTAAGGTGGAGTCGGTCGACGAACAGGAGATCGTGGTTGCCGATCGCAGCGATTTGACCCTTGAAGAAAAGATGAACTTAAAGACTGATATGGCGCGGGCGGAACGTGCGATCCGACAGCTCAAGGATATTTATCGCGATGTCATTATTTTGCATTTTCTCAATGATGTTCCTCTCAAGGACGTCGCTCTTCTTATCGAGAAATCATCCGGCGCCACCCGTGTTATATTGCACCGCGCCTTGAAAGCATTGCGGGATATTATGGAGTCCGAGACAGTGGGAGTGTAACGTTTTGCCCCTTCCATACGTCTACTTAAGTAGAGCGAGACAAAATGTTTCTCGCATTGGAAAACAAAAAGTGTTGAAAACAAAAGGAAAAGATACAAAAAGATAGGGTTCGTAAAACAAAATTCGTTTGTTTAAAACAAAAAAAAGCTCAAAAATAAAAGGTTTTGAGTCTTTTTTGTCTCTAGATCAAGGTTTCGTATGCGCAATAGTGAGGTGATTAAAAAAGTAGGACTCTTGAAGGCAATCAAGCCGCAAGCAAGCTGGTCATCACAGACCCGTTCGTTGTTGCTTTCCCAGATTGTCGCGCAAGGGGTATCGAGTACAAAACGCGCACCATTGCTTGGCGCAACGCGAGCGTATGGCTTTACCGCCATAGCGGAAGCGTATGCCGCTACGATAGGCGTTTTGGTCTCCCGTCCGCGCAATGCTTTTTTTACCACTGCTGCCGCATTCGGCCTGGCAGTTTTTGCTGTTGTGGTAGCCCAGAGCAGCTTGCCAGGGCAGCCCCTCTACCAGGTAAAACAGACAAGCGAGGATATCCAGGTTGCGCTCACGCCTCCCGCTGATCGGTCAGCGCTTGAGCTTTCCCTCATTGACCGGAGGATCAAAGAACTCGAGGCAGTATCAGCCGAAGAGGGTACGGCAAAAGACCCCGCGATCGTAGATGCATTAGTGCAGGATGTGTCTAAAAAGTTTGAAAGCGTGGAAAAAAATCTTACCGCATCCCGCGTCAAAGAAGATCCCAAAAAGGCTGTCGGCATCGCTTCATTGGTAAAAGAAAAGTCCCAAGACTACCGCCGCGTATTGGCTGAAAAGGTTGTTTCTCCCGCTGCTATGGATGATGCGCGTATCGAGACGATCAGTAATGCCGTGCGCGCGGCTGATAAAGCAAACTCCAAAGCGCTTGAAGTATTGGTGGATAAGGGTGCGTCAGTCGGCGTTTCTGAAACCGAGCTCGCTGCCCACCTTACTGAAACAATCGAGCATACGGAAAGCTTGGCAAAGGATCTGCGTCAGACCGTGAAAATGGCTGGTCTTGTGAGTGACGACCAGAAACAAGAGACCCTAAAAAAGTCCCAAGACGCCCAGGTCGCGCTTGATGAAGCAAAAAAGCTTATAGAACAAAAGGATTATAAAATTGCCCTTCTGAAGGTGACAGAAGGAAAAGAGCTTGTTGACGGAGCGCGCCGCGAGCTCGCCGCTTCGGTTGGAGATACGAAGCAAGAAGGCGTAAGCCCCGAAGAAGGGGACAACGCAAGCTCGACATCATCAGAAATGAAAATAAAACTCGTGTTTTAATGCGGACGTCATTCCGAGCGCAGCGAGAAATCTCTCGGGATCTCTCCCTTCGTTCGAGATGACGATTTGTAATCTCGATCGTTTTGTTCCCTAAAATCTCTTTCTTGCGCTTGGGGCTTTGTTCCTCGAGTCTCGAAGGAGTCCGTTCTAACAAAGGTCGATGACGGTTCAAACCGTCAGTTTGCTCGGTAAAGCATCTAATCATTACCTCGAAAGGTTTACACTATGAGTAAACTCATCAAATTCGGAAAACGCGCCCTTACCATCTCGGTAGCAGGGACAATGGTCGTGTGGTCATTAGGCCTCGCAGCGCTTGCGCCCGCACAGGCAGCAACGCTCGTCGCCGGTGATCTCATCAAAGCGTCCGGTCCCGCGGTGTATTACTACACCTCCGATGGCAAACGGGCACCGTTTCCTAACGATAAAGTATTTAGTTCGTGGTATGTTGGCTTTGGTTCGGTGAAAACAATCACTGACGCAGAGCTCGCCGCCCTTTCATTGAGCGGCACCAACATGACGTACCGCCCTGGTACGCGGTTGGTCAAAATTACCACGGATCCAAAAGTATACGCAGTTGAGCCGGGCGGATCGCTTCGCTGGGTAAAAACAGAGGAGCTCGCCAAAGCGCTCTTCGGCGATAACTGGAACAAGCAGATTGATGATGTTCCAGACGTGTTTTTCACCAACTATTCCAAAGGCTCTGACCTGGAAACAGCAAAGCCAACAGTTGGTAGCTTATTCAAGACTGCAGATTCGTCCGACATCTATTACATGGGTGCGGACGGAGCCCGCAAACTCGCTGACCTTGCAGCATTCGATGCAAACGGCTTCCAATCAAAGTTCGTTCGTACCGTTTCTGCTGACGTCAAGACAGCTGCCGGTACCTCTGCGTCTGGTGAAGTGAAAGCAAAAGAAGCAGCAGTAGCAATGCCGACATTCGCAGCAGCCCCCGCGGCTGGTGAGAAGGCAGGAGAAGGTGAGAAGGCAGGAGAAGCAGCAGGCAAAGCAATGCTGAAAGTTGAATTCGGCGATGACAACCCGGCAGGAGCCGTCCACGCTTCCGGCACGTCTTACAACAAGGTTCTTTCCTTGAAGTTGACCGCCACGGATGCTGACGCGACTCTTACCAGTCTTACTCTGACTCGCGGCGGACTTTCGTCCGATACGAGTTTGACCGGCGTTGCGGTATTCGCGAACAGCGCGACAGAGCGCCATGGCACTTTTGCGACGTTTTCCAACAACAAAGCAACGGTTAGCATGGCAAATGAGCCGATTAAGGTAAAGAAGGGTGAAACTGTTCCGCTCTGGGTGAAAGTAAACATCAACAGCGGCGCAGCGGGCCAATCTGGTACTTACACGCTCGGCGTAGCCGCAGCAGCTGACTTCGGCACGACAGCGACGGTATCCGGCACCTTCCCGGTGACCAGCTCCACCTTCAGCCTTACAAGTGGTGCAGCCACTGTCGGCACGCTTACGGTTGACACTGTCCGCGTGCACAATAACGGCGCGGCTGACGGCACAAACGTCACCGTCAACATGGGCACCACTGATCAGGATACGGGTCGCTTCCGCTTTGCGGCAGGCGCCAACGAAGACATGGTCATCTCCGGCTTGAAGTTGTACAACAACGGCAACACCGTTGATGGAGACCTCAAGAACATTGATCTTGTCGGTCCGGACGGCGCTGTGCTCGCTACTGTTGAAGCGCAGAAGGACAAATACGTCACCTTCGATCTGTCCAAGATGGACAATGCAAGCGACGTTAATGGGTACTTGATTCCAAAAGGCGCATCTCGCGATCTTTTGGTTCGTGAGGACCTTACATCCGGCGCATCCCGCTCTATTCGTTGGTTGCTCCAGGAAGACTATGATGTCGAAGCATACGGCACTTCATCGAAAGCAGGCATTGTCGTCACATTATCAGGTGGCAACACTGCCCCGACCGGTAATGACCGAGCCTTCCCGGTTGGCGATCAGGATGGCGGTGCAGGCACCAACTATGCCAACCGCATCACGATTGCTTCCGGCACGTTGAGCCTCACCAAGGCAACATCATCCCCAACGGGCAATGTCCCTGCGGGAGGCACCTTGGTTGAGCTCGGCCGCTGGGAAGTCAAAGCAACCGGTGAGGACATGGAACTTCGCCAGATTTCCTACCGCGTGAACCGCTTGCCGGCAGTCGCGGCAAACAACTTGACCGGTACGTTTACTGTTTCGATCCAGGAAGCAGGCGCAACATCGTCTGCCACCACGATCTTTACGGTTGCCGGCTCTGCAGCGACATACGAAGCGCAGACAAACGCGACTCTCACCACCTACCCGACACTGGCAGCAAACAAGACATACAACATTAAATTCTTGGGTGATATCGCATCGACCGTAGCAGCGGGTGTCACATACACCACGGTGCTTGATATCGTGCAGGTATTCCGTAAGAACTCCAATGATGTTGTTGATCCGGGCACAGCTGTCTCCACAGCAAACACCCTGACTGTCAGCACGGGCACTTTGACGGTTGCTGCAAACAACTCGCAGCCTCCGATCACGGTGGTACAGAATCAGTCCACACTCACTACGCTTGGTTCCTGGACCTTTACGGCCGGACCGGCAGAACCGATTGTGCTGAATTCTGTGACGATTGACGACAACACCGCTGGCTTGGGCCGCAACTTCAAAGAGCTCGAGCTCTGGCTCGGCGGCGCAAAGAAGTCGCAAGATACTTCTTCGACTATTGCTCCGACCGCAACCACGGCAACCGTTGTCTTCAACATCTCGCCTTCCTATGAATTGGCGGCAGGCCAGACCGTCGTAGTGGAAGTCAAAGGCCGCGTATTGACCGCGACCATGGATGCAACTGTCACGACCCAGATCCCGGCTTCCGGCGTATCAGGTTCCGGCAAGACATCTTTGACTTCACTCTCGACGATCCCGGCTGTGAACACCAACGCGCAGGCTATCACGGTCGCATCTGCAGGTACTCTTGCAGTATCGCGCGATACGGTCACTAACGTCCGCTCATCCCAGCTTGTTGCCGGTACGACGGGCGTCACGTTTGGCGCGTTTAAGTTCCAGACCTCCAACACCGAAGGTATCAAGATCAGAAAGATCTATCTCTCAAACGCGGGTTCCAACACCAACGGTCTTACGAACGTAGGTGTCTACGAATCCGGCTCAACATCGCCGATCGGCAGCATCACCAAGGCATCCCTTGGCTCTGATACGCTTGTCACCGGCGGTGATGAGAAGAGCGTAGTCTTCGACTACACCGGCCTCTCCAACGGCGGCTACACCATTCCGAAGAACACCTACAAAGTGCTCCTCGTGAAAGGCGATTCTGTCTATGCGGCAACCTCCGGACAGACAGCACAGCTCGTCGTTGCTGAAGTAGAAGGTGAAGGTGAAGGATCGGGCACACGCGTGTACACCACGCTCCTCAACGACGACCTTACCGGCGTGAATGCTGGCCAGGCATACTCTGTCGGAGATGTGGTGTCGATGAACGATGCGTCCGGTCAGTCAGCTGACCAGGTAAACACCCACGTTGTTGCAACCGCAGCAGCTTCCGGTGCATCTGTCGCAGCGGCTGACGCACTCTTCGACACGAACGCAGGCGGTGGCTATGGTACCTTGCTTGCGGCCGACAACCTCTCGAAATGGAGAGCAATCTCTACCGAGACGGTCAATGCAGGCACCACAGCACAGAATAACTACACCGCAGGAAACGTTGTTGCCGTAGCCGATGTCTCGGCCGGTACCAGTTCTCTGTATGTAGTGACAACCACTGTCGCGCAAGGAGCAGCAATCGGCGCAGCAAATGCCGTTGTCAACGGCCTTACCCTTGCAGCAGGTGATATCGTCACCCGCGTTGCAAGCGGTGCTTCTGAAGCGCTCTCCGCTGCCTCGACATTGACCTACAAAGCAGGCGATGTCGTGGTCGTAAACGACACTGGCGACAATGATGACGGCATCTATGTTGTCGGTACTGCGGTTAACCCGGGTACTGACATCACAGCAGCAAGCGGTCTCGTCAATGGCTACACCTTTGCCGCAGGCCGCGTCACCAAGCTCCCGGTTGTAACGACCGAGCTTGCGTCAACCAGCGCTGCATACGCATACCGCTCAGGTGACGTTGTGGTAGTCCACGATGACAGCGCCACGACGGATGACGGTCTCTTTGTCTTCTCGGCTGCACTCGCAGTGGGAGGCGATTTGACTGCTAACACCTTGACTGGCACTGCCTTGACGACTTCTGATCGCGTGTCACGCCTCGCGGTTATAGAGACGAATGACAACCTCAAACGGCTCTATCCGACGAAGCTCAACTTTGCCTGGACCGCAGCAGCCGGTGGATCAGTGCTCTCAACCGGTGGACAGGTCGAAGTTGGTCGCTTCACCATGGGCGCTGATACAGCGAACTCCGCAAACCCGGATGCACAGGTGACAGTCACCAACCTCGCATTTACCCAGATTGCCTCTGCGCGTCTGACCAATGCGACCCTACATGACTACACCTTGAACACCAACCTTGCGACCAATGTCACGCCTGACAATGCGGGCGGCACTCTCACCTTCAGTGGGCTTTCAACAGCCTTCACACATGGTGAGACACGCACCTTCCGCATCTTGGCTGATGCTGGCACAAGCGCAGGTTCCCAGTCAGTGCAGTTCCGCTTCAACGCAGGATCTGACACCTCGACAGGAACCGCAACGTGGAGTGTCACTGCAACAGGCCAGACCGCCGTCAACGGCGTCACCTGGACTGTCCTTGCCAACGATTCGACTGACACGTCGAGCGCGCAGATGACGGCTTCATCCGTCGCATCTGACGCGATCCAGCCGACGATCAGCTCGATCACCATAACCGATGCGACTGCCGGCAACGACGGCTTAGCTGCCAACGATACAATCCTTGTTACCTTTAGCGAAAAGATTGATCCATCTTCCGTGGCATCAACACTCCGCTATGGTACTGGCACTGTAGCGGCAACAGCTGGCGCGACTGGTACCGTATCCGGCGGAGAGAACTCCGGCGGCACAAACGCTTGTGGCGTAGCTTCAGCAAACGATACGATCAATGTTGCAAACATTGCTTGTATCTCGCTTGGCGCTGGCACGACGTTGACCGCAGCGATCGCAGCGCAAAACACCACGCTCTCGCTGAACGCGGCAGGAACTGGCTTGACCATCGCACTCTCTGCAGTCTTCGGTGCATTTAATGCAGCTGATGGCGCAGAAGCTGATGGCGGCGAACTCCTCACCGCAGTACGCGATGCAGCTGGCAACTTGCTTGCGGCATCCACCTGGACCGTCACATCTCTCGACCTCTAATCCTAAAAGGTTAGACGGCCGATCAGTCTTACTGATTGGTTCAGTAGCAACAAGCCCCCTCTCCCGCACTGCGGGAGAGGGGGTCTTGGTTTCTTGACTTGAACTACACAAGTTGGTACACTTTTTTGCAATTATGCTTCAGAAAAATAAGAAAAAGATCACAATTCTTGGTCTGGGCATCTTCTTCTTTGTAGGAGTAGCATTTTTTGCTTGGAACCGCGGGGTGACACAATTCTTTTTTCAATCCGATAAGGCCGAAAAGCAATTTATCACTACCTATTCCGCGCACAAAGATTTTGCAACAATCTATCCTCTTATCACGGAGGCGCGCGAGATCGTACAAAAAAATCCTCGCCATGATGGGGCGTACCAATCGCTTGCCCAAAGTTATTTCACGATTGGCGCGTTTGACCGCGCGCGCGATGCGTTACTGAAAGCAGTCGAGATCGTACCTGATAACGATGCGTACTGGTCTTTTTTGGGTAGGACCTACCAGCGGCTCAAAGCGTATCCTGATGCTGCAGCCGCATACGCGCACGCCCTTGAACTTGATCGCAGCCGCGTGGAGTATTACACGCAGCTTGCGTGGCTCTACTATTTTCGTTTTGAAGGCGACGACATGCTGAAAAGTTATGATATCTTAAAACAAGGCCTCGAACGTTTCCCTGATGATAAGGATTTATTGTTTGACATCACGCGGTATTACTTGTATGAAAACAAGATGGAGGAGTTTGCGTACTACGCTCCTCGCTATCTTGTGGTAGACCCGACCGATCAGGGTGGTTTTAAGAAAGAGCTGGAGAAATATAAGAAATCGAAATAACGCAAAACTCAAATGTTAAAATTCAAAACCATAATCAAAAACTCAAAACTTCTTTTTCTCCCACTCATTCTTTTGGCGGTCGCAATCGGTGTATGGCACGGAGCTGCCTGGTGGTCCGAAGAACAGCTGCTTCACAAATACGAAGCGCAAACCGGACGCAAGGAATTTGTTGAGTTTCTCCGCCGCGATAAAAAAGAATTAAAAAAAGATCTTCCATTTGAAGATCGTGTCACCTACACGTTGGATCTCGGATTGCAATGGTATGTGTTAGGTGAATATGGTCGCGCCGTAACATGGTGGGGCAAAGGCCTTGAGCTCAAACCGGACAATGAGATCGGCTGGTACAACCTTGGCAACGCCTATCGTCGGATGAAAGATTTTGCAAAAGCAGAGGATGCATATGAAAAATCCATCAGTTATGCGCGCCAAGATGAAATCAATGGCTGCCTTGCGCTCGCCGAATTATACGGCAACGACTATCTTGAAAAGCGCGATTCCGTGCCAGACGTGTATAAACGATGTTTAGAAAAGAGCCCTGATAATCGCGACTTGATTGCCCAGCTTGGTGTCTATTATCGCGACAGGGGAGATAAGGAGAATGCAATCAAATACTTTGATGAGCTCTATCGTCTGGAGCCGACCGTGGAGCTTGGCGAAGAGATCCGCCTCCTGCAGGGCGGTCAATAGAGAGTAGGGGAGCTGTGAATAAACACCGTTGACACCCCGAAAGCTCGTTGATAGAGTGAGTGGGAAGAATTTAATCGTAACAGTAAGGTCTTTATGCAAAAGATGAACCAAACGATCGTTGGCGTTGTAGCGCTCGTCGTAGTCGTTGCGGCCGTATGGGCTTTTTTGGGATTCCAGAAAAACGGTGAATTCCGAAACAAGTACTCGGTCGTCTATCTCTCCAGCGGAGAGCTGTATGTGGCTAAACTTTCGGTATTTCCGAAACTTGTCATGACAGACCCCTATCTCCTTCTGCTCGTGCAGAATGCGGAGAATAAGAGCAATAACTTTCAGCTGACGCCGCTCAATGAATCAGTCTGGGCGCCCACAAAGCTTTATCTGAAGCCGGAACAAGTTTTATACTATGGTCCATTGGATGAGAGCAGCAAGGTGCTTGAAACACTTCGTAACGCAGGAAAATAGACCTCCTTTACATCAGGTAAAAAAGACCGTTCAAGGATATTGAACGGTCTTTTGCATTGGTCTGGAACCATGAGATATCGCTATGCTGTCAGTGATCGCAGCACTTCTTTTAATTTTTCATAATCTGTAAAGTACTGATCCAGCGAATCAATTAGTTCAAATAGCGTCGCCGCATCGGGTTGTACCGCATCACATATTTTTACGATTTTTTGATATTCCGTTTGCGCCACTTTTTCTGTCTGCGTGACAAGCTCTTCCGTAAGTTTTTCTCCCGGTCGAGGGTCGGTAAATACGATCGGGATATCCTTATCCGGCTCATACCCGGAGAGTCGGATCAGCTCTTTTGCAAGGTCGAGAATTTTTACGGGCCGTCCCATATCAAGGACGAAAATCTCGCCGCCAGCTCCGATCGCGCCGGCTTGCAAAACAAGCAAACATGCTTCATCAATGAGCATGAAGTATCGCTCCATGTCTGGATGCGTTACTTGCACGGGCCCTCCCCGTTTAATCTGTTCTTTGAATGTCGGTATGACGCTTCCTCTGCTGTTTAAGACATTTCCAAAGCGAACAGCGATACATCGTGTATATTTGGTCTTATCAAGTGATTGGCACATAGACTCACAGACTCGTTTCGTCATACCCATAATCGATGTCGGCCGCACCGCTTTATCCGTAGAAATAAAAATTACTTTTTCGACAGAATATTTGATTGCCGTTTCCAAGACGATCCGTGTCCCGAAGATATTATTCTTTACCGCTTCGTCAGCGTGCGTTTCCATTAATGATAAATGCTTGAATGCTGCCGCGTGAAATACCAAGTTTGGTTTTTCTACTCGAAATACGAGGCCGATTTTTTCCGCGTCACGAATGTTGATCAGCAATTCTTTTATGGGAAGAGACGGGTATCGCCTGGAGAGCTCATTTTTTATATCAAACGTGCGCGTTTCATCATTGTCCAAAATCAGCAATTTTTTTGGATTGAACCGCGCGATTTGCCTAGAAAGCTCTGATCCGATAGATCCCGCCGCTCCTGTTACCAATACAACCTTTCCTTCCACGAGTTCGCGAATCTTTTTTTCGTCTGGCACAACAGGGTCGCGGCCAAGGAGGTCTTCGATATGGACCTCTTGGAGATTGCGGAGCGTGACTTCATCTTCGATGAGCTCCGCAACCGAAGGAACGATTTTGATTTTTTTTAATCCCGCTTGTCGTCCGCATTCAACCGTTTGTTTAATGATCGTAGAGCCGGCTGACGGCAACGCTACGATCATCTGGCTAACAGAAAAGTTTTGGACGCATGTCGGGATATCAGCGACAGTGCCAAGTACGCGCAAACCATGGATAATGCGGCCGCGCTTTACAGGATCATCATCGATAAAACCAATAGGGAAGTAGGGAGAATCTTGGCTTGCGCGTATGCTGCGCAACAGCTGTACGCCAGCATCGCCAGCCCCAACAATAATAGTCCGTTCTTTTGCTCCACTATCACCGCCTTGCAGCATGCTTGCAAGAATGCGTTTTGCAAATCTCGCCATGCTTGTACCAAGGAAGATAAGGATTGCGCTTAAAAACAGGACAGAGCGGGGGAATCCGTTAAATATCACGGTGTCACGCACAAGGAATAACACGAGGCCGACACCAAGAAACGCAATACCATTCGCGCGCGCGATAGCAACCAACTCATCAGTGCTGATGTACGAGAAAGAGAATGAATATAATTTGAAATACCAAAAAATAGGAATAGAAATCGCAACGGCAAGCAAAGAAAACCCCGTGGCGTTCAGTAGATGCTCATCAGGAATATATCCTTCAAATCGCAGCAGAAATGCAATCCATACGCTTGCAAGAATCGTCACAGTATCAAGCGCAATAAGAACAGAAAGCCGTATAGTTGTATTGCCAATGATAAAGCGGAGAAGATGGTTCATCATAAAAATCTACTAGCAGTTTGAGCAGCAGTCCTTTGAGCGGCTTGTGGAACGAGCAGCCGAAATCCACGGTGGGGATTTCGGCGTAGCCATAAGGACTCTGCGAGAAATGCGCAAGGCATTCTGTTAGCCATAGAATTCTTTTACTTTTTCTATCACATACCCCGCCTCCTCATCCGTAAGCTCCGGATACATCGGCAGAGAAATGACTTCTGTACAGAGTTTTTCTGTTTCGGGAAGTGTATCGGTATCGCCACTGACTGCTACAAGGCGTGGTTTGCCACCGTATTCTGCATTGAGTTTTGGGTCAGTGAAGAGCGGCTCATCATACGTTGGCGAGGGCCATGATATCAATGTTTCAACGCTGTTTTCGTCGAGATATTTTTTGAGTTCATCGCGGCGTTGAGCTTTGATCACATAGTTTGTATAGATATCCGTAAAGCGGTCGTCATTCCATTGTGGCGTTTGCACTTGTTTTATACCAGCAAGGCCTTCCTGGTAACGCGCAGCAATCTGCCGCCGGCGTTCAAGCCACTGCGGGAAATAGTTCATCTTCACGTTCAAAAGCGCGGCATGAAGATTGTCCATTAAGAGGTTATGGCTGTGGTAGAAGAATTTTCTTGTTTGGCGGTCTTCGCCGTTATAGCGCATAAAGCGCGCCTTATCGGCGATTGTATCATCGTTTGTCACCAGCATGCCGTTGTTGCCCCATCCGCCGAACGCTTTTGCCCAATACAGACTAAACGCACCCGCATTGCCGAATGAACCGGCTTTTTTCACCATGCCGTCAGCCATGCGCATCGATGCGCCAAGCGCTTGCGCAGCATCTTCGACGACGAGCAAGCCTTTACGCTTTGCAAAGTCCATGAGCATTTCCATATCGCAGAGTCGTCCATTAAGATGCACGGGCTCTATTGCGGTTGTTTTTGGCGTGAGCGCCTTTTCCAGCAACGAGACATCCATGTTATAGTCGTATCCCACATCAAGCAGGATTGGCTGTGCGCCTATAAGATAAATTTCTGAAATCGTTGCGATAAAAGTGTGAGCTACCGTAAGCACATCATCCCCTGGTTTTACGCCGGCAGCACGCAGTCCAAGCCAGATTGCCGATGTTCCGGAGTTTACGCCAATCGCGTGTTTTACGCCGCAGAAAGACGCAAATCGTTCTTCGAACTCCGTAAGATCTTTTTGCATCACGATTGCTCCGCGCGAAAGCACATCGTCAAACGCGGCGATAAATTCATCTTTATGGTCTTGGTACTGTTTTTGGGGGTTCACAAAACGCACTTTTTGCATAGAAAAAAGCATTATGGATATGAAAAAACCTACCACTCATCGGTAGGTTCGTCAATGAAAAATTCCTGTCATTTTCGTAACTCAAGGTAGCTATAGAGTTTGGAGAAAATTTTGCAACCGACGGAATCCTTCCGGAATCTGCTGCGGTTCTCCCGCAAAAGAAAATCGCAGATGTCCTTCTCCTTGAGGACCGAATGCCGCGCCAGGAATCACAACGACATGGGCTTCATTGAGGATTCGCAATGCTGTCTGAAAAGAGTCTCGGAGCGCGGGGTGTATTATCTTCGCTAAGATATAATATGCGCCGTTTGGTTTTTGGTATGAGAAAGCGTCTGATAGGTTATCAAGTTCACCGCACATCGCCTCTCGGTTTGCTGCTAATTTTTCACGAAACTCTTGTATGCTGTCCCGCGGTCCTGCAAGCGCGGCAATGGCAGCTTTTTGTGAGATTGCCGGAGCGCAGATCGTAAGCGCATCATGCACTTTGAGCATGTGGTCGATTATGCCCTCGTCCGCATAGGCGTATCCGACACGGTAGCCGGTCATGGCGTATTTTTTTGAAAAACTTCCGCATAGTATCACGCGGTCGGATACATCTGCAAACGAAGCCGGCGACGAGTGCGGCATACCGTCGTACGTGAGGAAATCATACGTCTCATCAGTGATGATGATCAGATTTTTTTCTTTCGCGAGATCGGCAAGCGCGCGCAACTCCGCATGGCCGAAGACCGCACCCGTAGGATTTGATGGATTAGAAAAAAGGATTGCTTTTGTTTTTGGCGTTACAAGCTGCGCGCACGCTTCGACATCAAGGCTCCATTTGTTTTGTTCGGCAAGCGGCACAAACACTGGCGTGCCGCCGAACTGTATCACTTGCTCGATATGGGAGGCAAAACAGGGAGAGGGGAGCAAGACTTCATCACCCTGATCAATGATTGACCGCAGCGCGCATGCTACCGCTTCCTGGCATCCGGCTGTCACCATGATTTCTTTTTTTTCTTCAATTCGGGTGATGCCATGGAGGCTTTCCAGATGCCTTGCAAGCAACGCGCGCAGCTCTGTCAAGCCAGGCTCGAGCGTGTATTTTGCCGTATCTATCTCTCCAAGCGCGGTGCGGATCGCGTCTTTGATATAGCTGGGCGTGTCAAAATACGGGATGCCCTGTCCGAAAGAAATGATTTTTCCATGGCCGATTTCATCTTCCAGCTGATCAGCCAAAATAGACATCTCTTTGATGGGGGAGATGACGATGTTCTGAACGGTTTGCGAGATATTTTTTCTGCGAAATTGTTTCCCGCTTGCCTGTATGGCGGATCGTGTAGTCATTACAGTCGTATGTACGAGCCTTTGTCGGCGTCATAGGCTTTTAGAATCGCTTCTCTCACTTCTTCGTTCGTCTGAGGAGTATAGCACGCCACATACCGTTCCAAATGGTAGGTATCTTCGTCATCCGAGATGAGATTATGGGAAAACCCCAGGAATTTATATCCACTGCTTCCTTTTACTCCAAGGAGTATGACTGGCGCTTTGTGCAGAGCGATGCCGTTTCGAACCATCTCAAAGGGGCGAAAGGCAACGAAGTTTATCATTGAATAGACAAACGGCCGCAGCCCCGAAAGCGCCATGCCCGTAGCGATCATGATGGTTGATGCTTCCGTACATCCGAAATTAAAATATCGATCTGGAAATTTTTCTGAAAATTTTTCAATATAATTGAAGCCGACGTCAGGAACAATCAGGCACACGCGGCTATCTTTTCCCGCCAGCTCGATGAGGAGATCAATGAATGTTCTGCGGCTGTCTTGGCGATGCACTATTTCCGGCATAATTCGTTGAGAGCATTCGCATAATCATCGTTTTTGATTTGTGCGTAATGCCAAAGATTATTTTTCTCCATAAATGACACACCTTTCCCCTTTGTCGTGTTCGCAATACATACAACCGGCTTTGTTCGTGGCCGCAGAATGGCGTCTTCTATTTCTTGATAATTATGTCCGTCAATTTCCCGCACATCAAAATGAAACGCGCTCCATTTTTCCTTTAGGTTTCGAATATCTAAAACCTCTTCCGTCTTTCCCATGGCGCAAAAACCATTGTTGTCGATGATTACCACAAGGTTATGAAGGCGGTGGTGAGAGGCGATCATCGCCGATTCCCATGTGATTCCGATTTGCATCTCTCCATCAGACATCAAGCAATAAACAGTGCCGCTTTCACCTTTCACTTTTTTTGCGAGCGCTAAGCCAACCGCGCCCGGAAAGCCCAGGCCCATCGAGCCGCCCGCAATGACGATATCGGGATGGATGGGCTCGGCAAGCCCTATGAATGCGCTCCCGTCTTGGCAGAAACTATTGAGTTCTTCTTCTGTGAGCCGCCCCTTTTTCCAAAGAAAATAATAGAGCGATGCTGCGACCCATCCTTTGCTAAGGACAAACCGATCTTTATCAAGGTCGATATGCTCAAAAACAACCGCCATAATATCTATGCAGGAAAAATTGCTCCCAATATGCGATGTCTGTGCCTGGTAAATCAGTTCAAGCACTTTTTTTCTCGCATCGCGAGCGATCGCGCCGTAATCAGCCATAATTCTTTTAGGTAATCAGTCTTTTTATGGTTTGCAGCAGGATTGCAATATCCGTGCGAAACGATTGTTCTTTTATATACTTCATCTGCAACCGCTTCTTTTCCGGCCAGATTTTTTCCTGATACGTTTTTTCCGGGTCAGCGCTTCCGCGGAGAATCTCCGCTTCGTTAAAATTCCACAAAGACGCATAATCCGTAATGCCCGGACGCACCGAAAGAATACTGTTTTTTTCTTCCTGGGTCAACAGGTTAATGTAATGAGGGACTTCGGGTCTGGGCCCTACAAAACTCATAGTGCCACGCAGAACGTCAATAAGCTGTGGTAATTCGTCGAGCTTCCCTTTGCGCAGAAAAATGCCTATGCGTGTCAGACGTTTGTCATCGCCACTTGTGGATGGTCCGCCGATTGTATCGGCATTCACTACCATGGAGCGGAATTTGAACATCCGAAATGGTTTGCCTCCTTTTCCGACTCGGACACCGCGGTAAAATATTGGACCACTATCCGAGAGCTTTATGGCAAGCGCGACCGATAAGAGAAGGGGAGAGAGAGCGACCAGACCGATTGTAGAAAAGATAATATCAAACAGCCGTTTCATGTTTGGGGGAGTTGTTTTATGGGCTGTGAACATACGAATACGATTTTGAAAGCATATTTTTTCAAAAATGGAATTGTGAGCAGTGCTGCTTCAATCGCTTCCAGCACACGCAATAGCGCAATCCCTCCTGGTTTTCCAATGAACGGAAGTGCAATCCATGAGAGCAGATGAAAATAGTTTACCTCCACGTTTGCAAAATACTGTCTTGCTTTTTTAAGACTAGCCGTTGTGAGAATATGGCTTGCCGCCCATGTTGTCCGTTTCCCGCTTTTTTCATTCAGTTTTCGTTTGAGATTCATGAGCGGGTTGTGTCCGAACGTTTCGATGCCGATAAGCACGCCATCCGGCTTGAGTACACGCGCGATCTCTGATAACGCGCGGTCAAAGTCAAGCGAAGAAAATACGCCCCCATCAAATACGAGATCAAAGGTGTTGTCTGAAAATTCCAAATTCTCACAATCCATTTTTTTTAGCTGGATTTTTTCGCGGTCCGAAAGATTAGCTATCCGTCGGCACGCGATATCCAGAGAGGACTCGGACAAATCGATGCCAACAACCGACTGCGCGACTGACGCGAGTGTTGGCACATGCACGCCATTGCCGCACCCGAAATCGAGCACGTCTTTTCCTTTCCCATAGCGCGTGGCAAGTTCATAGCACTTTTGGTAGCTCGAAAGCACGCTCGGAGGAAATCCTTCAAAATCGCTCGCGGTTGTGGTAGCGGGGCCGTGTTGCGATAGCCATTCTTTTGCGTGAGATTCGTAGTGCGCTATTTCGATTTGTTTACGTTGCTCCATCATACCTTAGTACGCGCGAGTAATTTCCCCAGTCCGATCACGGAGCCGACGCCATATCCGAAATGCCGCGCCATGAATGCAGCGACAAGAAAAGGGAATAGCGCAAGATCACGTTTTTCGCCCGCCAGCTCAAGTGACACAAAAATAACAATCATTGCATAGAGAATACATACGCTCCAAAAAATTGTTCCGACAAGCGGTGAAAATATCCCCGCAATACCGAGGGCACCGAGCGTCACAATAAAGGCAAACGGAATATAATGTCGCAAGCGTAGCGGAATACGCACGAATTTCAACGGATAGATCGCCCAGATGCCATCGGCGATATTGTGGCGGAAAAATTCTTTTACTGTCGCTTTCGGATAGTACGTGCATTGGATATCGGGAGCAAGGAGTATTTTTTTTCCGGCGCGGCGCAGTCGCGTAAACATTTCCATATCTTGCGAGCGGACGAGGTTTTCATTGAACAGCCCTACTTCATCGAATACCTCTTTTCGATAGCACCCTCCGAATACGGCATCCACCCATTGAGGTTTTTTCGCGCCAAGTTGGTATGTCGCATTACCGACCCCGAGTGGATGTGAAAAAATATTCGCCACCGCACGCGCTTGCGCGGTAGAAACTGAAGCAGCGGCCTGGCGAACGCCTCCAACCACTTGCGCATCGTATTCACGCATGAGCTGAATGCACCGGTCGAGATAGTTTTTGGTGTAAGAAGCATGCGCGTCAGCAATCATGACAATACTGCCGCGAGCTTCGCGGATGCCACTATTGAGAGCAAAGGGTTTATAGCGTTTTTCGTTATACAGAAGTCGAATTGTTAGCGCGTTCTTTTCCAGATACTGTTTTACGATTTCTGTCGTTCCATCGGTGCTTGCGCCGTCAATGACGATAATCTCCATTTGAGCTTTTGGGTATGTTTGTGCGACCAACGAGTCAAGACACGCGGCGATAAATCGTTCTTCATTGCGGCAGGGGATGATGATGGATACAATAGGAGCGTTCATCGAACGAGAAGTAATGTATTGGCAAAGGATACAAGCATGGCGGGTCCACTAATCGTGGACAATGTTATTATACTGATGTAAAATGAATATTTTGTAAATCAAAGGAAATAGACATGTCGCAATTTGTCCTGTAGCATCGATATGCTACACTGGCAGAACTATATAAATCATAGCCATGAAAAAAGTCTTACTAATTGCAAATCTTTTTCATGCATCACCGCGAATTCCTGGCATTACGGTTTTTTTACCCGAATTCGGTTGGCAGGCTACGGTGATTACGCCGCCCGTTGATGAGAGAGCAAGGCAAGTTCTGGGATTATCTGATGAATTTTTTGCAAAAACGATCATTGTCGACGCAGATTATCCTGGCGATATTTTTTGGTTTTGGCGAAAGATTTGCACATGGCTGGGCTTGCGTACTGATGAAAGTATCACCCAACAGATCAAAAAAGGGTTTCATGTAAAATCGAAGAAATCTATTATCGATAGGTTGCTGATTTTCTATCAAGAAATTTTTGGCTACCCTGACTCTGAAAAGACGTGGATTAGCTCTGCTTTGAATGCCGCAGTGTCCTGCATCGAGAAGGAGAGGTTTGATGCTATGATAAGTTCTTCACCGTATCCCACCAGTCATATTGTTGCGGCAAAGATTACCAGACGATTTGGCATCCCATGGGTTGCCGACTTCCGAGACCCTTGGACAGAAAATCCAAACTTTCTATTCGGCTCCATTCGGAAATTTTTCGAAAGACGACTGGAACAAAAAGTCATGCGGATGGCAAAAAAAATTACAGCGGTAGCACCAGCCTATGCCGAAGCAACAGCCAGGATAAACAATAGGCGCGTCGAAGTGATCACAAACGGTTTTGATCCAGCGATCGTGAATGATCCACCCAAACCGCTCACTAAAAAATTTACTATTACCTATACCGGCACTCTTTACCAAGGCAAACGCGATCCAAAAAATCTATTCATTGCTCTCAGAGATATTCTTGAATCTGGCGAGATTGCTGAAAAGGAAATCGAGATCCGTTTTTATGGTAAACATCAATCATGGCTACAAGCTGAAATCGAAAAGTATGGGTTAGGACATGTGGCTATGCAGAAGGGGCAGCTTCCTCGTTTGGAAGTCCTGCAAAAACAATACGAATCCCAGATCCTTCTTTTGCTAGGGTGGGGTAGTGAAGACTCTCCTGATGCGGGAGTTTACCCAGGTAAAATTTTTGAGTATTTTGCGGCTCGACGGCCAATTTTGGTTGTTGGCGGGCCAGAGAATGAAACAATAAAAAAAATAGTGGAACAAACCGGAGCCGGCAAAGGTATGGCGCGCGCTGATGATGTCAAGAAAATACTATTGGAATACTATGATGAATATCAAACAACAAGCACCATCGCATTTAGAGGAAATTTGGAAAAAATTGATGAATTTAATAATCGAAACATTGCAGAAAAAGTTGTGAGAGTTCTTTTTTCAGCTACAAACGAAAAAGATTGCTAACCTTTCCTTGATAGTATGGAAGATAAATCTAAACCCGAATTAGTTGATACGTTTTATACAGCTACAACCGGCGATGAATTTCTAGAGAGGTATCTCGTCGGGCATGACCATCTTTACGGTCACATGAAGGAGTTCTCTATTAAGAGAGAGCTTGACAAACTCCTTGGGGCTGGAACGTGGAACAAAGTAAAGATACTTGAAGTTGGGGCTGCCGGGGGTATTTGGACTAAATATTTTCTTGAGAAGAAGGCGAGCGTTACCTGTGTCGACATACTAGAAGCTGCTGTTGAGGCAAACAAAAAAATGAATCCTCGCGCTATCCATATGGTTGGCGACGCCGTGACTATACAGCTACCGGATCGGTTTGATTTGATTTTTATGAAGGATATCCTTGAGCATGTCATAGACGACGAAGGATTATTGAAAAACATGGAGAAACATCTCAATTATGATGGTTTTATTTTTGTGAATACCCAGAATTCTTTCTCTCTCAATTATCTTATTCAAGGCGGCTATCATCGTCTTGTGAAGAAAAATAAAAAATGGTTTGGGTGGGACCCAACCCATGTTCGATTTTATAATTATTTTTCACTACGGAAACTATTGCAGAAATGCGAATTGAAGCCAAACGGCTGGCACGGCGATTATTTTTTTCCGTATCGACTTATTACCGAACGATTCGGCGGTAAACGAGCAGAAAAGAAATTTCTTCATTTGATGGAAATGTTACACTTATACAATAAATTCCCTCTTAGCATTACGGGGTGGGGAATCGGTGTCATTGCGAGTAAGCGTAATAAATCAAAGACGTCTTTAGACGTTTTGTTCGTATGACCATACTTTTTTTCGCTAATGCAGATTCTGTACATAGCCATCGTTGGATCAGATATTTTGCCGAGCATGTGCCGGAATGTATCGTCCATTGGGTATCACTCACGCCTTCTATTGATTCCTGGTTTCACCATAGGGATACGGTAGTGTTTTATGAATTGAAGAAACCCTCTTGGGGTTTCCCTACTCTCTCCATTTTGTGGTATTTTTTCCGACTAAAAAAATTGGTAACTCTCGTAAAGCCTGACATAGTTCATGCTCACTACGCAGGGCTGAATGGTTTTGTTGCTTCCCTCCTCGGTTTTCATCCCTACATTCTGACTGCATGGGGATCTGACGTTCTTATGGCAGGAAAACATATCATAAAGAGATATCTCGTCGCGCATGCATTGCGCAGCGCGGATTTGATAACCTGTGATGCCGAACATATGAAACGAGCGATTCTCTCTTTCGGCATACCAGAATCACGTATCCATATCATCCAATTCGGCATTGACACGAAGCGTTTTAGCCCCGGTTTTTGCTCTCGAGAAACACGAGAAAAACTACAGATACCTGAAGGATACCAAGCTGTGATCAGTATGCGTAATTTTGATCCTATTTACGATATCGAGACCTTTATCCGATCCATTCCAGTTGTCCTTGAGAAGTTTCCAAAGACGGTGTTTTTGATTGGAGGAAGGGGTCCGCAAAAAGAATATCTCTCTGCGCTTGCGAGCGAATTGCGAATCGAACATGCCATCCGCTTCTTAGGGTTTATCCCAAATGCCGAGCTGCCGCAGTATTTGCGTTGTGCATCTTTATATGTTTCAACCTCTCTTTCCGACGCGGGTATTGCATCGAGTACCGCTGAGGCGATGGCATGTGGCACCCCCGTGATAGTCACTGATTCTGGAGAAAACTCTGCATGGATCCGAGAAGGCGAGGACGGATGTATCATTCCAACGCGGAGCCCCAAAGCGCTCGCGGACAAGATTCTGCTTCTCTTGAATGATGCAGTTTTGCGCGATCGCTTTGCGCGTAATGGCAGGAGGAAAATTATTGAGCGCAATGATTATTGGACAGAGATGAATACGATGGGTCGTTTGTATCAGTCGTTGCTTTTCAAACAGATGGTATGAAGGCTTTTTTGCGGAAGTATGCGGCGGTATATTTTTTTCTCCAAAGAGCACGTTATGCTCTTCTACAAATCTGTGAACATATCATTGGCACAACCTTTCAAGAATGCCGTTGGCGGATCCGGCATCTGTTGAAACCGCATTGGGCTGACGATCATATAAAAAGCGTCTCTCATCCCCATCGTGCATATTGGATCGAGAAAGTCGGGGCGTATGCGCCCGTCAAAACAGTGTTGGAGATTGGCTGTAACGCAGGCCCTAATTTGTCGATTTTGTCTCGACATTTTCCCGACATTCAGTGTTATGGAATTGACATCAATCGGAATGCTATCGCAAACGGAGGGCAATGGTTTGTCCGCGAACATCTACCGCGCGTCGAATTGGCATTTGGGAAGGCGGATGATCTTCGTCGCTATAAAGATAAAAGCATTGATGTCGTCATGTCAGATGCTACTTTACTCTATGTCGGGCCGGATAAGATCAAAAAAGTTCTATCCGAAATAGAGCGAGTGTGCGTGAAGGCAATGATTTTCCTCGAATTTCATGAGCCGCTTTCAAACCTCTGTCGTTTGTATGATGCACGGTGGATTTATAACTATGAAATGGTATGTCAAATGTATCTGCCGTCAGCAACTTACAAGCTTTCCAAGCTGCCGAAGGATGCTCACCATGATCCTTCGTGGCAGATGTATGGATTTTTTATTGAGATTAGTTTGCCGCGGTAACTGTATTATTTTCCGATACGAATGCTTCTTCTTTAGCGCGTTGATTGATACCTGAGATAGTCATTGATTTTTTTTACTACTCTTTCAGCGGCCTTCCCATCCCAAAGAGGAAGGCGTTGTCCCTTTTTATAGCGCCCCCCCATTATTTTTTTGACGTTTGCAAGAATAACATCTTCGTGCAAATCGACGAGTGTATTGGTTCCTTTCTTCACCGTAATTGGTCGTTCCGTGTTTTTTCTCATGGTAAGACAGGGTATCCTGAGCCAGGAAGCCTCTTCCTGGATCCCCCCCGAATCAGTAAGGACAAAACGAGCATCGCTGATTAGCGTAATGAATTGCCCATAGCTTAAAGGCGGAACGATGGTTAGATCGCGAAACTGATTCTGCAGATAGAATGTTTCGATATTTTTTTTTGTACGGGGATGTACAGGGAAAATTACTTCAATCCCCATTTGCGCAACTTTTTTTAGTATGGAAGCGATCTTTTGCAGAGTATGCTTGTCATCAACATTTGATGGCCGATGGAGCGTGAGTACGGCAAAGGGACGAGATCGAATTCTGCCGTTTTTTTCTTTCCTTTTTGGAAAGATATATTGCAAGGCGTCGATCATGACGTTTCCAACAAAGTGTATTTTCTTTTTTGCAACGCCTTCTTTTTTAAGGTTGGCACTGGCATCTTTTTCTGTGACAAAGAGCAAGTCGGAGATTCTGTCTACGATCATGCGGTTTATCTCTTCGGGCATAGTGAGATCGAAACTTCGCAGACCTGCTTCAACATGGGCAACATGCAAGCCAAGGTGTTTTGCGGTAATGGCGCCTGCAAGCGTAGAATTTACGTCCCCGACAACCACCACTAAATCCGGTCGTATGTTTTGGAGTGTCTGTTCTAGAGCCTTAAGAGTTTCTCCGATTTGTTCCGCCCAACTGCCACTGCCAACGTTCAGATGATAGTCTAGTTTTGAGATGCCGAACTCTCGTAAAAAAACACCCGAAAGATTGTCGTCGTAATGTTGGCCTGTATGAATGATCACCGGTTTCAGATGAGGATATTTTTTGTAGGCCTTCAGGATCGGAGCAATCTTCATAATATTGGGCCGCGCTCCTACAATGTTTGCAATTATTTTTTTCATATTACGACAGCGCCAGTATCCATCATTTAAGAAGCAAACGCAGACTTGATTTCTTGCAGATAACGTTCTTTGAGGAGGACGATGGCAACCCCAAACGTGAGAGTCGCGCCTCCGAGGACAGCGAGGTCGACTAAGCCGATGCGTTGCGCAATGACGATATAAAAAACCATAATGACCGAAGCAGCGCTTATCTTCCAGAGACCCTTTCCGATATCCATCATACCTATATTGGGAGAAACGGAAAGTAAAAAAAGGAAGAGTATGATTTGCACTACGAGAGTTGAATATGAGATCCCGACAACCCCAAAAGATGATATCAAAATCAAGTTCAAAAATAAGTTCGTGAATATCCCGATAATGCTATAGATCGTAAGATACCGTTCTTTTTTTTGCGCGTACAGGCCGGTACTCATGATGATGGATGGGAAGCTCACGAGGACAGTCATAATAAGTATCCGCAGTATAGGAGTTGCGGGCAAGTAGGCATCTCCGTAGAGAAATGAAATGATCGTTGGAGCTGAAGCCAATCCACCAGCCATAATGGGAATAGAAATAAGGAGCGATCCTTGGATGCTTTTTTTCATGAGATTTGTAAATCGGGCCGTATCGTCAGCGAAGCGTGCCATAACGGGAATGAGAGGAACGACAATCAGCCCCAGAACCATCGTTGCTATCTGGACAAACCGATATGCCGCAGAATAAATCCCGACATCGTGCGAGGTAAGAAGAGCCCCGATGATAATGATATCGGTGTTGATCATGATTGTTCCCGTGAAAACAGCAAGGCACAACGGCCATGATTGTTTGACGAGAGGTTTGACCAGAGATAGACGTGCGAGATGCAGGATATTTCCGAAGTATTTTTTGAATATAAGAATAAGGGCTAGCAGCCCGCTACCACTGCCAATCACGTATGCTGCTGCCAGCATCTCGCTTGATGGCGAGATAGAAAGAAGAATGAACCCGACTATCATTTGCATCAGCGCCGCCCCGGTGTTTACGAGTGCTTCTATCTGCATTTTTTCGCTTGATCGAGCCAAAACATTTGTAAGATCATGCAGACCATCGAGAATCATGACCACCAAAAGAAAAGGCAGGAGACGAAATACGGGAGTAGCAAGAGATAGGAATTGCGCTCCACCAAGAATACCTATCGTTCCTATGATATAGATACCGATTTTTACAAAAAAAGCCGTAGCAAAATATTGATTGCTATTGTCAGCAGATTTGCTCATCTCTCGCATGACAAAACTTGTCATTCCGATGTCAGAGAACAGAGCAAGAACGCCTGTAATGCCGAGTGCGTATGAAAAAATACCCCATTCCGAGACTCCTATCATTCTCATCGCGTATACGATCAGCACGATGCGAAGTAGTCCGCTTCCCGCCTGTGCCGCCGCCACCCATATCGTATTTTTCACAAGTGTCTGTCGGATGGAGCGGTTTTCGAAAAGAAATTTTTTTATGAGGATGATGCTCACCTGTCTACGTGATTATGTGCGGGAGATTTTGGCGAACCGCATTGCGGGTATCGACAATGAGAGTCGCCCGTTGCGCAAGTTTTGTAAAATCAACAGAAGAGTGGTCAGTGAGAATAAGCACGAGGTCTGCTTGCTGCACGGTTTGTTCGTTGAGTTCACATGATTGATACGATTTTTTTTCTACCGTAAGCAACGGAATATAGGAGTCGTGGTATGTGACCATTGCTCCTTTTTTCTCCAGATCGGCAATGATCTTGATCGCTGCGCTGTCTCGAAGGTCTCCAACATCTTTTTTGTATGCTACGCCGATTACAAGGACGCGAGAGCCAGAAAGAGATTTCTGTCGTTTATTGAGCGCAAAGATTGCTTTTGTTACTACATAGTGTGGCATGAGATCATTGATCTCGCCGGCAAGTTCGATAAAACGAGGATAAAACCCATATTCCTTTGCTTTCCATGTGAGATAGAAGGGGTCAACGGCAATGCAATGGCCGCCTACCCCTGGGCCAGGGTAGAATGGCATATAGCCATAGGGTTTTGTTTTTGCTGCTTCAATCACCTCCCAAATATCAATATCCATTTTACCGCAGAGTAGAGAGAGTTCATTGATCATCGAAATATTAACAAGGCGAAACATGTTTTCTAGAAGTTTTGTCATCTCGGCTGCCCTTGGAGAGGACACTTTGAATGGCGTTGGTGTGAATGTGGCGTAGAAAGCAGCTGCCAGGTCTGTAGCTTCTGGCGTGATGCCGCCCACCACTTTCGGGATTTTCGACAGAGGATATGATTTGTTATTCGGATCTACCCGCTCCGGTGAGAATGCGAGCAGAAAATCCGTACCCGCGTGCAAGCCGGACGATTCAAGGATTGGTTGAACAAACTCTTCTGTACAGCCCGGATATACCGTGCTTTCGAGAATCACCATGCTTCCCGTTTTGAGAGATGGCGCAATCGATCGCGTGGCGGCTTCGACAGGAGAAAGGTCTGGCACTTTGCGTTCGTCGATCGGAGTGGGAACGCAGATAAGGATGATGTCGGCTTGCGCGAGCAATGATGCATCGGATGTCGCGACAAATTTTCCAGTCGCGTTCATTTGAGTTATTTCATCACTGGTAATGTCGGTGATGTACGAGATGTTGTTTTTGAGAGATGCTACCTTCTCTTCGCTTTTTTCAATGCCAATCACGCGATAGCTGGCGGTAAGACATGCTTGCGCAAGCGGCAGGCCAACATAACCAAGACCGATGATGCCGACTACGGCGGTACGCGATTCGATTTTTTCTTTGAGGATGTGTTGCGCCATACAGTGAATTAGTCTAGAGTTGTACTATCGTATCGCACTATTTATGCCCTCGTCAATAAAAAAGATTCTTCTGTGGATTATCTATCTAAGCACTGCCACGATTCTTGCGCTACCGTTGTTTGTTTCGAAGAATACGCTTTTCCCATACATATTCGGCAAAATAATTTTCTTCCGGATTTTTGCGGAAATAGCGTTTGCCGCATGGGTCACGCTTGCTCTCTTTTGCAAAGAGTATCGTCCGCGGTGGCGTCATCCATTGACACTTTCCTTTACTGTTTTCATTGGCATCCTTTTTGTAACCATGATCACCGGCGCGGATCCGTGGAATTCGTTTTGGTCAACACAGGAGCGGATGACGGGGGTGCTGACATTTCTTCATTTTTGGGCTTGGTACATGGTACTTGCCCATACGATCAAGGGTTGGGCGCAATGGCGATCGCTTTTTCTTTGGAGTATCTCCGTGAGTATCGCTTCCATTCTCTATGGAGTTTTTGCAAACAAACAGCTCTTCATTACAACACTCGGTAATTCTATTTATGTAGGAGCGTACGCGATATTGAATCTTTTTTTCGCGATCATCATTTCTTGGAAAGAACGAAATCGGTGGCTACGCTCCTTTCTTGCCGTCAGCATGCTTCTTAACTTTGGCGCGATGCTGGGAGCTGGCAGCCGGAGTGTATTTTACAGCTTTGCCCTCGCTCTCGGGGTATATGCTCTTTTTATGATCTTTCGTCTTGCCGGGGCGCGGCTGCGTGTTCGGCTCGCCGCGGGCATCGCTGTCTTTTTCTTCCTTTTCGTTGGCCTATATTTCATCATGCAGTCGCCCGGGATCAAAGAGTGGGGGAAAGCAAACCTGCCTTATACTCTTAATCGCGTTTTTTACAGCCAAAGCGCGAATGAGGATCGGATCGTTTTATGGAAAATCGGGTTACAGGGCTTTGTTGATCGGCCGTTTCTTGGATGGGGATGGGAAAATTATAATGCTCCCTATGAAAAACACCTCGTGCCCCGACCCTATATGGAGCCGTGGTACGATCGATCCCATAATCAACTGATCGACGTATTGGCCCTGACGGGAATCGTGGGATTTTTGGCCTACCTCTTTTTTTGGGGGTCGTTGGGGTTTGTTCTCTTCAAGAAGGCACGAGAGCTTTCATCAAGAGCCGAGCTTGGCTCTCTCGGCGCTTTGGGCGCATTTTTTCTCTTTTACTTCCTGCAGAATCTTACGATTTTCGATAACCCTGCGCCACTGTTTGTTTTTTTCTTTACGTTAGCGTTTGCCACAAGCGCGACAGTAAGCTCTCAGGCAAAAAACGAAAGTTCAGAAGGGGGTATACAAGGCAGGGGAAGATTGTTCCTATCTTTAGGAGTTGTGTTTGCGCTTGCTTTTGCCATGTACCAATGGAATATCAACCCTTTCTTGAAGAGTTCTGAAGGGATAAATGGGTACTTTTTGCTTCAGAATAATGATAAAAGCGGCTTGCGATACATACGATCTTCATTGGAAGGGGATTCATTTACCGATAACGAGATTTTAAGCCAGGTAGTCGCTCTTTTTATGGATACAATGGCTGCTGGCAGTGTGCAATTTAGCGACCAGGAGCAAAAATACTGGCTTTCCTTTTTGAAAGATGAGTTGCAGGAGCAGACAGTCCTCCACCCTTATAACCTAAAAAATTATTTAGCTCTTGCATCGATCTATACTCGGTATGCGGGGTTTGACCCCTCGTATCTGCAAAAAGCGGAAGAAACGGCGAAGCAAGTGCTCGCAATATCTCCACTGCGACGAGAGGGGTATACGCAGATGTCGGAGTTCAAGAGAACGCAGCGAGATTTTTCAGCATCATTGGAGTATGCAAAAAAGGCATTGGAATTAGGGGCAGAAAGAGACCTGCCGTATTTGCATTGGCTTACTGCTATCAGCTATATAGACACAGGAGATGTTCAAAACGCTTTTAGTGAAATGGATGCAGCGGAACGATTAGGCTACCCCATTTATTACGGTTCCGGTTTGGCGATAAAGCTCGCGCAGATCGTTTCGTCCGCTCCGAAGCACTCAAGGATCATTCCCTACATCGAGGTCGGCGTTATGAAAGACCCGAGCAATTTTTACTTTCTTGCTGCCCGCATCATCGCATACCATAACATCGGACAAAAGGAGCGAGCAGAAAAGCTTCTCAATGATTTGGAGTCGCGCGATAAAAACATTGGCGATCAAGTAAAATTATTCTTTCGCGAAGATAAAAGAGATTGAGATGGGTAATAGAATGGGGATAAAGTGAAAAAAGTGATTTTTTTTGACACCATTGTGGAAAACTTATTTTTTCCCTTTGTTTATAATGAATTTATTCGCGCAAATCAGCATTGAAAGGTGTGGTATACTCTATGCAGAGTCCGCAATAGGGCTCCATTCTCCTATTTGAGAATACATTTTAGTATTTTAATTTTAAATAATGCATATGCAGCACCAGGATAATATGCCCATCACTATGCGAGGGATAGGGATTGGGATTTTATTCATTGCTTTTTTCTCTCTTGCAGGCGCGCAGGGAGCACAAGCAGCCTTGACGCTTGATGCGAATAGCATCAGCTCAGATGGCAACCTCACCATCACGACTGGCACGGGAGCACAAAATGGCAATTTGCTGCTTACTACCGCACTTCCTTCTGCAACAATGACCCTCGGTTCCGCATTGCAGACAGGGACCCTCACGCTCGGACAAAGTACGGAAGGTCAGACAGTAAATATCGCAAACGCCGCAACAGCTTTTAATAGCACCGTTTCCATCCTCTCCGGCGCCTCGACCGGAGGTACCCCGACCCTCAATCTCGGGAATGGTCAAGCAACTGCCGGAAAGACCGTCAACATCGCAACGGGTACAGCAGGTAACACGGTTAACATCGCCACGGGCGATAATGCCACAACGACGGCAGTGAACATCGCCACGGGCGCGAACACGGCTGCACAGACTGTTGCTATTTCAAACGGCGCATCAGCAGCCAACTCCACGGTCAACATCTTATCTGGAGCATCCACCGCAGGCACCCCAACCCTCAACCTTGCGAATGGTCAGGCAACTGCTGGAAAGACCGTCAATATCGCAACGGGTACAGCAGGAAACACGGTCAATATCGCAACTGGTGATAATGCGACCACGACAACGGTCAATAT
>JACQSB010000028.1 GCA_016206175.1 Candidatus Uhrbacteria bacterium
ATTTTTGGCTAATTTTTTAGGAATACTTCTATATGAAATATATCTATCATATAAAGCATTGCAGGACTCAAATTCTTTGCAACGCCTACAGATAAAATTTATTCTATTTGGCATTGCAATAAGTATTATCGGCGGATCTACAAATTATTTTCTTTGGTACGACATTCCTATACGGCCGTATGGAAACGTTTTTGCGTCAACCTTTGCTATTCTAACTGCATATGCGATACTGCGACACCGCCTTCTGGACATCAAAGTAGTGGCACGAAGATATGTGGTGTACTTCGCATCGGTCGCGACGATCGCCGCACCGGCATTTGTGCTGCAATTCTTGCTCAAACCGTATGTCGGGGCGTATGGTTGGCTCATTGATATCGCCATCCTCGTCGCCGGCATATCGGTTTTTACCCCTTTGAAAAATTATTATTACAATTTCTCCAATCGGTATTTGTTCTCATCACTTTATGACACAAAGAAAGTCATCCGCGATTTGAGCGATAAGCTTCGCTCTACGATCAAAGCCGAAGAAGTGTATCAACATATCTCGCAGACGCTCACTGACGCTTTTCACACCCGCGGCATCGCGCTCTTAACGTATGATGAAAAGAAAAAAAATTTCCACCTTTCCTATCAGCGGGATTTTGAGAAGTGCTCACGAGAGTTAACGGTAAGCAAAGGCCTCACCTCATATCTTCTGAATACTGATGAACCTCTCCTGTTGAGCGATATTCCGAAAGGGGTTGCGAAAATGAAAGAGATTTCTGATTTTCGGTCTTGCGGCGTGGCAATCATCAACCCTCTCAACCTTAAGGATCGATTGATCGGCATCATGCTGCTTTCCGACAAAGAATCTGACGAGGCATACAATGAGGAAGATATCCAAGTACTCAATGTCGTCGGTACGCAAGCCGCTATTGCGATTGAAAATGCTCTCTCCTACGAAGAGATAAAACGATTCAACATCACTCTCCAGAAAAAGATCGCAGACGCCACACGCAAATTGAAACTCCAGAATGAAGAACTGCAAAAAGTAGACAAGATGAAATCAGAATTTATCTCCATCGCTTCCCATCAGCTGCGTACGCCGCTCACAGCAACGAAATGGGCATTGGAGTTTTTAGCCAAAGGCAAAAAAGGAAAACTCACAAAACAAGAAGCAGAGACAATCCATGACCTACGCACCTCAAACGACCGCCTCATCAAACTCGTCAATGAATTACTCAATGTTTCTCGCCTGGAAGAAAGCCGCGTGCGCATTGACCCGAAATCAACCGACGTGACGGAACTCCTTAAAGGCCTTGTGCATGAATTTATGCCCATCGCCGAAAAGATGAAGCAAAAAATCGTGGAGCAGTATGACCATCTGCCACTTATCAATCTTGATGAAGGTCTCATTACAAAATCCCTGCATAATTTTATTTCCAACGGCATCAAATACAATAAAGAGGGCGGAACATTCATCATCACCGCGAAGAAAAGAGGCAAAGAAGCATTGCTCACATTTCAGGATCACGGTATTGGAATTCCAAAGGCCGAGCAGCCTAACATTTTCAAAAAATTTTACCGTGCCACCAACGCATCGGCCTCGCACACGGAAGGCACCGGCCTTGGCATGTATATCGCCAAGTCAGCAATCGAACTTTCCGGCGGCAGCGTGCGCTTTGAGTCTGTCGAGGGGAAAGGGACTACGTTTTATGTCAGTTTACCTTTGAGCGGCTCTCCCGCCCGCGAAGGCGAGAAGAGCTTGTCTTGATTTATGCTATAATGCATACAAAGCTTATTTTTATCATTATCTATGCCATCACATAAACCATTGCAGCAGCAGATTGATGAGATCAAAAAGCAAAATGAACAAATCATCAGCGCTCTGAAACATGCCGGTTTACTTGAAGCACCGACGCAAAAATCCATTGTAAGAACGGCTCGCGTTGATATCGCCGAGAAGCCTTCTGTGCCTCCAGCCGTTGTCACAGAACCGCCGCCATCCATACAGCGAGAGTCGGCTAAGCCGCGAGAGTCGAATATCGAGGTAAACATTGGCGTACGATGGTTCAGCTGGATCGGCGTGGTCACGCTCGTTATCGGCATTGGATTTTTTATCAAATACGCGATTGACAACAACTTGGTGAGCCATCTTGTCCGCATTTTGATCGGAGCTGGTTTTGGCGTATTGCTTGCTGCGGTTGGGGCATATACATCCCGCCTCGAGAAATATCGGCACTGGGGGCAGGCTCTTATCGGCGGCGGATTAGCGATCGTCTATTTTGTAACCTACGCATCGTACCACCTCGTGGAATATCGGAATGCAGTGGGCATGACGCAGCCGCTTGTTATCACACTTCTCTCGCTTGTTGCGTTTGCCACACTTTTCTTTTCGTTGAAGGATGACTCGCAAGTAATCGCCGGAGAGGCGTTTTTTCTTGGATTCGTCACGGCAGTTGTGATCGGTGACATACAGGTACTGACCCTTGTTTACAGTCTGTTGCTGGCCTTTGCGTTGATCGTGGTGGTCGCATACAAACGGTGGCCGGTGATCGGGATCGGAGGAATGGCGGGGAGTTACAGCTTGTATTTGGTATGGAGTGCCAATACTACGCAATCTTTTGGAGTTGCATTTACGTTTCTTGTCATCTACTTTCTTGCGTACACTATTCAGACATTTCTTCTGGCGCGCAATAACCCCTCTCAAATACAACAGATCAGCAACGTCATCTTGATGGTGATTAATGCCGAATTTTTTGCTGTGTTGAGTTTTGAGCTAATCCGCAGATTACAACCTGAATACGATGCGCTTTTATTCGCCGGACTGTCGCTATTTTATTTCGCCTTCTCTTTTATTGCTCGTTCCCTTCGCGATTCAAAACTTTCGATAGCCAGTTTTGCGCTCGCGGTTTCCTTTTTGGCATTTGCCATCCTTTTCCACTTTGAAGGCGCGTGGATTACCGTTCTGTGGTCAGCGCTTGCAGCGGTTCTGATGCTTCTGTGGAGCCGCTATCGTTATCGGACGTTATTTTACACTGCAAGCGGGGTTGCAGTTGCCACAGTGATAAAAGTTATCTTTTATGACAGCTGGATGCTACATTCTTTTGATTGGGCGTCATCACTGCAGGATTCCCGTGGGCTTGCTTTCTTGTCGCTCGCGTTTGGTTCTGTGTTGATTTTATACCTCTTGCACACCAAGAGCACGCGTTCACAAGAAGAGACGATCGCTCTGCATTCCTCTGCATGGATAGGGGTTGCAAGTATGGTTTTAATCGCGCAACTCGAGTTTGCCTATTATCCGCACCTAACTAGTCTCGTCTGGGCAGCCGTTGCGCTTCTCCTACTCCATCTGTACTTCAACAAAGGATATGCCGAGCTCCAGTATCAAGGGATAGCGTTATCTAGTATTCTTGCGCTTAAGATACTACTTACGGATTCTTTTCTGGTAAAAATGAGTCTCGGGGTTAATTGGCGAGTCTTTGCGTATCTCGCGGGTATTCTCCTGTTTTACGGGATGTCGTTTTACCTCAACTCCTTGCGGCAACGACTTCAGAAGATAGATGCATACCTCATCGAAGCGTTCAGTGTGGCCGGTACGCTCCTGCTCTCCTTTTTGACACTTCTCGAATTAAAAGAATACTGGATATCGATTGCGTGGGGGGCGGTGGGGCTCATCCTCTTGCTGATGGGATTTGCACAGAGGAGACGATATCTCCGTTATCAGGGATTGATCTTATTTGGTTTTACTGTGGTAAAGGCTTTTTTGTACGATACGCGAGAGCTGCCTGTCATCTACCGAACGATATCATTTATCGCATTAGGAGGTGTATTTATTGCAACGTCTTTCATTTACTCGAAGTTCAAGGATAAGATCAAAGAGATTTTGTAGCAGCCATTCAGCAGTCGTATGCGCATTATGGTGCTCTCAAAACCGCGAGCAACAAAGCAATCTCTCCGAAAGAATGACGATGGCACGTTTACCATTGCGGTCCGCGAGCCGGCAGTGGACGATCGGGCGAATACGGCGATCCGAAAAGTGCTTGCCGAGTATCTTGGTATAGCACCATCCACGCTGCGGCTTGTCCGGGGCCAGAAGTCGCGTGAGAAAGTGTTTGAAATTTCGTAGGGAAAGGGTATAATGGGTTGATGCAAAAGAAATCTCCACGCAAAATCGAAAGAAGCACGCGCGTGCGACGCTCTCTTCTCGCGTTATTTGAGCGCACGCCACATCCCGTATCGGCCCCCGAGATCATCGAGCAGCTAGTGCAAGAGGGGATTGCAGCCAACAAGACAACGATCTACCGCCAGCTCGAGTCGCTGCAGACGAAAGGAGTAGTGCAGGAAATCCCGATAGCCGGTCATGCGCTGCACTATGAGCTTGCCAAACAAAAAAGCCACCACCATCATCTTATCTGTATCAGATGCCATCGCAAGCAGGACATTCACATTAACGAAGATTTCAAACGCCACGAGCGTTCCATAAAAAAGAATCGGCAGTTTGTCGTAACGCACCACTCGTTGGAGTTCTACGGCTACTGTAAAAAATGCCAGTAGCAGAGACCTCGTATGCGTTTCACCTTTTTGAAATTGCTTTTTGTTATCGGTATTGCCGTAAGCATTACGCTGCCGCAATACGCCACTGCACAAGAGTCAGGGCAGGAAGATATTTATTCGCGCGCGCGTGTTTTGCGGCTCTTGCAAAAAGGAGAGCCTGACGCTCTTGCGTACAGCGCCATCGTACAGCAAGTGAGGGTCCGCATGATTTCCGGCCTCGAAAAAGGAAAAGAAGTGACAGCGCAAAATACCATCGTATCGCGGCAGGATGCGACCGCATCGCTCGTAGCAGGCGACGAGGTGATCGTGCTAGCTTCACGTGCCGGCGGCGGTGACGTGGACTATTACGTCGTGGACTACAATCGTACCATGCCGCTTACGCTTATCTTTCTCCTTTTTATTGGCCTTGGCATTATCTTTGGGCGCCGGCATGGGTTGAGCGCGCTTTTCGGCCTTGGTATCAGTCTCGCCATACTTGCTTACTTTATTGTTCCGCAGATCATTCACGGGCGGGACCCGCTCCTTGTGAGTCTTGTCGGTTCCTTTTCTATCGCGTTTCTTTCCATTGTTGTCGCGCACGGCATTAAAAAACGTACGATAGTCGCTCTGATAAGCACCTTCATCACGCTCGGCAGCGCCGCCGGCTTTGCCATATTGTTTGTGCGCACTGCTCGTCTTTTTGGCACCGGCACAGAGGAAGCGGTGCTGCTTCAGCTGGGGCCTCTGGAAAATATCAATATTCAAGGATTGTTACTCGGCGGTATCTTGATCGGAACGCTCGGCGTACTTGACGATATCACCACGGCGCAAGCGGCGGCAATCGATGAATTGAAAAAAGCAAATCCATCACTTGATTTTCGCGCTCTGTACCGCCATGGCATTGATATCGGCCGCGAGCATATTGCAGCTCTGATTAACACCCTCGTGCTTGCTTATGCTGCCGTATCGCTGCCCATGTTTCTCCTTTTCTCGCTGTATCGCACGCAGCCCATCTGGGTGGTGTTGAGCAGCGATCGCGTCGCGGAAGAAATCATTCGTACGCTTGTCGGCAGTAGCGCTCTCATCTTGGCTGTGCCTATCACGACGGTATTAGCCGCATGGTTATTTTCACGGAAACGCGCTATTCTTCCTGCAAAGGAATAATACATCTCCATGGCACAGTACGAACATCTTGTTTCCTTTTTTCTGCGCAGCGGCCTTGCTGTTGGTTTTTTGTATGCCGCGCTTTCATCGTTTCTCGACCCGAATGCCTGGGTCGGGTTTTTGCCGATCGAAGTTCGGGCAGTAATATCGGGACAAGCCTTACTTGCCCTTTTTTCCTTGTATGAAATCGCGTTGTCGCTCTGGCTTTTGTCTGGCCGAGCAGTGCGCAATGCGGCGCGGGCATCGATTGCAACCATGACCTTGATCATTATATTTAATCTACCCTCGCTTGATATCGTATTTCGCGATTTAGTCATCCTGGCAGCCGCCGCCGCGCTCCTGGCGCATAGCTCAAAACGTGCATGATTTTTTTTACCACTTTTTTAGGGCTGGGAATCCTTGGGTTGATCGATGCGGGCTATCTCGTGTTTCGTCGCACGCAAAAAAAGCCATTGGTTTGTCCCCTTGACCACGATTGTAGCAAGGTGACGGAGAGCCGGTGGTCACGCGTGCTCGGCGTACGCAATGAATACTTGGGCGTCCTTTTTTATGCCGGCATGGTTGCTGCCATCCTCGGTGCATTGCTTTTGCCCGTGTGGCGGCCAGCATTTGTGCTACTCGTCTTTATCGGGACGAGCATCGGCGTATTGTATTCTGCATTCCTTGTTGCGGTGCAGTTTCTTTTGATTAAAGATTACTGCTTCTACTGCCTCGTTTCAGCAGGCATCACCTTTTTGCTGTTTGTAAACAGCATTACTTTGTTGAGTAGTGTACACTAACAGCTACGATACGCGGAGGTATACCGTTTTGACACGCGCTTTTTGTAAAGCAGTTTTTAATGCGAGATTGATGTCTTGCTGTACGTCCATGAAGCGCGTGTAATTCGGACTTTTCAGATAATAGACCACTTCAAAATTCAGGGAAGAATCTCCGAAAGAAAGAAAATGCGCGCGGCTAAATCGTACATCTTCAAACACGCCGAGAGTTTCTTTTACGATTGCCGGCACGCCTTTGACAGTCTTGGTCGGCGTATCGAATGCGATGCCCAAGGTGAAGAGCACGCGGCGTTCCCGCATTTTTTTGAAGTTGCGAATTTGCGCTTTGAGCAGGTCTTGATTGGCAATCACGATTTCTTCCCCTTGGACACCTCGAATGCGCGTGGTTTTTAAGCCGATGCGTTCAACCGTACCCATCTTGTCGCCGGCGACAATAAAGTCGCCGACAGTAAAAGGTTTGTCAAAATAGATCGCAAAAGAGCTGAACAGGTCGCCAAGGATGTTTTGGATAGCCAGCGCAACCGCGATACCGCTGATCCCGAGACCTGCGACAAGCGATGTGATATTGACGCCGAGGTTGGAGAGCACCATAAGTGCGCCGATCACCCAGATGGCAACCTGGATCGCTTTGCCGGCGATGTCAAGGAACGCCCGTGTTTCGCCTGGCTCTTTCTTTGCGCGCAATTCAACAAAAGCTCGGATGATGACATTTGATGATATCACTGCCTGGATCGTCACTGTGCTGACAAGGATCGAGTAGGCAATCGTACGGGTGATGCCTTCCGGACCATAGAGATACGCAACTACGCTTGCCGCCGCAATAATGACAACTGATTCCTTGATCGATTGGAGAGCTTCTATGATCAGGTCATCGAGCTGCGTTATTGTCTTTGGTGCAGTATGTTTGATTGTTCGCAGCGCAACTGCTTTGAGAAAAAAGTATACGGCAACAATTGCGAGAAATACTCCCGCAGCTTGCATATAATCCGTTATCGGTATCCCGAATACCATCGTTATAAAAATAATTTACAGACTTTGAAATCAATCATACCATAATACATGCTATGCGCAAAGTAACTATCGATTACCTCGACAGCAAAGAGATACGCATTCTCTTACGCACCTATTTTCCGCCGCCGTTAGCATTTTTTTGGCACTATCTCTATGGCCGCAGGGCCAGTGACAAAACGCATACGTGTCTCAAACACCGGCAGCGGTTGTGGAGTGTAACATTGGTTCAAATTGAATCGGAAGGAGACTCTTGCAGCGTTGGAATTTTTCCAAGAGTTCTTTCTGCGACTGTGCACCGATGTTGATGAGCCCGTAGCGGTAGCTCATGCCGTCTTGTATTTCTTCTGAAAGCGTATGATCGATAGAGCCAAATAGCTCAATACGCGCATCAGGCTCAGCTGCAAAGAGATGCTCTTTGTCGGTTTGCGTCGGCAAAGCGCGTACGATGGAATCTTCAAATGTTCGGAGCACGCAGCTTGCAGCGATCGCGTAGTGGCCTTGATACGGCTCCCATTGCGGCCGTATGCCGCAGCACAGATCGAGAAGAATGGCATATGTGTTGACGCCATGCACTTTCTCGAACAGGTCAGCAAATTGCGACGAGAGCCGCGTGTTTACCTCAATGATCTTGATATCATCAGATGCGGGGTTGTACATCATCTCGATGTTCACCATGGCATTGTGATAACCGATCGCGCGCAGAAATGTCTGCGCGATATCTGTCATGCGCGAGCAAACTTTTTCGGAAAGAGCAGACGGAAACTCAAACCGTTGAAACGAATGTGTGTCGGGAAACATGATGGAATCCACTACGCCGATTAAAGTAAATGTCCCCTCGAACATATACCCTTCCACTGTCACTTGGTGTCCTTCGAGAATTTCTTCTCCGATCAAGTAGTTCGCAGAAAGAGGATGGTCGGAATATCTCGCAAGGAGCTCATTGAATGGCTGGAGTTTTGTACGGAAGTGTTGGTGTGATTGTTGAATGACAGCATTGAGCTGCCGGTCAGACGATACTTTTCTACTCAAAATGGAAAAGAACGATTTTACCGGCTTCACGAAAAAAGGATAGGGGAGTGGTGAGGTGTCGGGCGGCTGTGCCGATCCGACACCTCGCGTGGAGGACGGATCGATGAGGAAATACCGCGGTGCGGCGTGTGGAACCGTGCGTGTTTGCAATTCCCGCGATCGGTATTTGTGTTGGCATCCAAGGATGACAACAGGATCGGTATGAGGCAGGCAGCATGCGCGGGCGGCGATATGCGAGATGATAGAACCCGGATAATCGTCACTGGAAATGATACCGTCTGGACGGTGCACTTGGCACCAACGGATCGTGCTTGCAATGAGCGCATTCACATCAAGCGTATCAAGATATTCACTTGTGTCATCTCCGAGAAAGGATATGCCTACGCCATGCGCATCAGCGATACGGCCGAGCTCCCGCCTATCCCGCTCTGTTGGGCTTACGACAGCAATGTGTTTCATAAGAGATCTGCAAGCTAGCTTATCATTCCCCTTTTACTGGGCAAGTGGTATACTTTGAATTTGTTAAATAAATAGATATGGAACAGCTTGATCCCCTATTTGTAGTTTACGCTTTTGTGGCAGGGATACTGACCTTTTTTGCTCCATGCACCTTGCCGCTTGTGCCGGCATACCTGGGATTTATCAGCGGCGTATCACCCACTGACTTTGCAGATCCGGCAAAAGCGCGCATAGCAAGGAAGAGAGTATTTTTGCATTGTTTGTTGTTTGTAGTCGGATTCAGTGCGGTATTTATTTTTTTTGGGACACTCATCGGCCTTGGCGGCATTGCGCTTACAAAATACCGGCCCGTTCTCCAGCAGGCAGGCGGCGTGCTTGTGATTTTTTTCGCGCTCTATTTGCTTGGCGTGCTGCGGCTGCCATTTTTACGATTTTTGGACAGCGAAAAACATTTTCCACTCACGCGCATATTGAAGCCCGGCAAGCCATGGAATTCTTTTCTTTTTGGTGCTGCATTTGCATCAGGATGGACGCCATGTATCGGTCCCATTCTTGGTAGTATTCTGACAGCTGCAGCGACATCGACGCAAGTATGGCAAGGAGCAGGACTGCTGACGATTTATTCTCTTGGGTTGGGCGTTCCATTTTTGCTTGTTGCAGTTGGGATCGGTTCGACAAATACGTATCTTGTAAAGACGCAGCGGTTTTTGCCATGGGTATCCGTAATCGGCGGGATTTTTTTGCTTGTGTTGGGAATCCTCATCGTTACGAACAATATGAACATTTGGACAGGATTTTTCTATCGGAATCTCAATATCTTGCATTACGAACGGTTGCTGGATTATCTCTAAATTAGCGTTCGAGTAACGCGAGCGATTCGATGTGCGGCGTGCGGGGAAAGAAATTATAGCCTTCTACTGCGGTAAGCCGATAGGCATCTGCAAGAGTGGCAATGTCTCGCGCCTGTGTTAGCGGGTTGCAGGAGAGGTATATGATGCGCCTCGGTTTTTCTAAGAGCAGATTTTTTATTACATCTGGATGTAAGCCGCTTCGTGGCGGATCAAGGATGACAGTGCTCTCCGGCGTAAAGACGCCCGATACTTTTTCTGTCAGTGATTCAATAATACTAGCATCGCGTTTGCCGGAGAGCGTTGCATACTGCTTGGCAAGTGCAACTGAAACAGGATTTGATTCAATGAGCACCACGCGGTTTATCGGCGAAGTCAATCCGATCACCCCAATGCCAGCATACGCGTCGATGAGAGAAGGGGAGTCAGCGCACCATTCGTGGATGCGCGCAAGCGCGCGCTCGAAAAGAGGCAAGTTCCCTTGCAAAAATGAAAAAAGTGACCATAAAAATGATTGTCCGTTGATTGAGTCTGACACCTGTTGCGTACCGAAGCGTGCAAGCAGCTCTGTCGGCACTGAAGCAGGGGAGTGTTTGTCAGAATAATAGATTTCAAGCCCGGTAACGAATGTTTGGGAAAATATGCTTTCATAATCACGGCGTTCTCGGTCGGTGACGAATAATCCGGCAAGCGTATCGCCGCTTGAATTGCATCTGACTATCAGGCTCTTCAGGGAGGTTCGTGGAATCCCCGTCTTTTGGATACCTTGTAATAGATTGTGCGACACATCAATGATAGATTTGTTGGCAAGGATGCAGGATTGTATCGGGATCGGCGCACGGACGCCGCGTCGACGCAACGCGAGATGCATTTCATCGCCATCAGCATAGAAGCCGTATTCCATTTTGTTGCGATAGTGCAATATCGAATGATCTGTAATCAGCGGGATTTGATCGACCACTAAACCGTACTGTGCATACAACTCATAGAGTGATTGTTTTTTCCATTGTATCTCTGTTTCTGCGCTTACGATCTGCCAGGGTGAGCAGCTCATGAAGTGGTCTTCTTGCGGTGCAACTCGCAATGGAGATGGTTGGATGATTTCTTCGGCAACGCCAAGTAATTCCGGCCGTTTTTTTATTACGCGTGCGCGTACAGTCTCTCCGGGGATCGCTCCCCATACGCACATCGGCTGTCCGGTATCCGTACTGCCTGTCCCATATCCCTGCGGAGCAATATGAGTAATGTGCGCTTGCCGATATGGTACTTTTTTCGTTATCATACAAGTATTCTATAATGTATCATTATCATATTTTTATGAAAAATAAAGGAGAGGTTCCGCCAATCGTATTGGCATCTGCCTCGCCGAAACGCAAAGAGCTTTTGGAGATGATCGGCCTTTCCATCATCGTCGATCCGAGCGATTGCGCTGAAACAAAAAAGAAAGGTGAATCTCCTCTCGCATTTGTACGGCGTGTGTCACTGGACAAGGCGCGGTGTGTTGCCGCGCGCCATCCCAACTCGCTGATCATTGCGGCAGACACTATTGGTGCTATTGGCAGGCAGATTTTTGGGAAAGCTGGTAATGTGATAGAGGCGCGCGCGACAATTCAAAAATTGAGTGGCCGCACACATCTTGCAATCACTGGCACAACCATTATTGATACTACGAAATGCAAAGAACAGACATTTACTACACAGACGCGCGTGACATTTCGCAGAATACTGCCTGACGAGCTAGAGTGGTTTCTTGATTCTGGAGAATGGCGCGGTAAAGCAGCTTGCTATACGCTTGTTGGCAAGGCAGCTACGTTTATTCAAAAAATAGATGGCGATATCGGTACCGTGCTTGGCCTGTCGTTAAGTCAGCTTACACGACAACTTCGAAAGATGGGATACAGCATGCAGGGTTTAGCCTCCCCGGAATATGTCATCTCGAACGTTAACTCGCCAAACGTTAACTCTCCATTAGAATAGCTTTGTATGTTGCCACCGGGCCATATCGCAGGCGGGTACCTTGCGGCACGAGCATTTCTGACTGTAGTGAGGCCGGATTTATCTGATCAGCAAATCTCCACTCTGATATGGATTGGCGTATTTTTTGCTTTCGCGCCTGATCTTGATATGTTCGTTTCATTTTTTCGCCAAGGCGCAGTGCGCTTAGGCGAACAAGAAAAGAACCATCGGTACCTTGTCACCCATACGCCGATCTTTTGGCTTGCGGCGAGTTTTTGTGCTGCATTGGTGCTGCCAAAACCATACGGATGGTATGCCGGCATGATGGTTTTTTTGGGGGCAGGAAGCCATCTTTTGTTTGATTCTATTCAGTTTGGCATCCGGTGGCTCTACCCATTTACGAAACGCGTGTTTGCTTTACGCGATCGCGAAGTGGAATTTCATCTCCCGCCGAAAAGATTTTTCCCTCATTGGGCAGATATGGTGACTATGTATATGCGGCGGTTTACGCTTACGTTTGTCTGTGAGCTCTGCGTGATTGCTCTAGCTGTTTATGTTTTTATTTTTATATGACAAAGATTATTGTTCTTGGCTCATCAGCTGCGTTTCCTTTGCCGCGTACGGTGACAAACCGATTTGACGATTATTCTTTCATCACGACGTATCAAAAAAAATTTGCACTCCATGATGATGCGGTGTGTCATGCTGCAAAACACGGCGGTAAGAATCACCGTACGCGGTCATGCATCGCGTTGCTTCATGGCCGTACGACGATTCTCTTTGATGCGGGACCTGATATTGTATATCAGCTGAAGCGACAGAATATCCGCCGTCCCCGCGCCGTCTTTATCACGCACGATCATCTCGACGCATGCGCGGGACTTGATCAGGTACCTTCCTCCATAGCGGTATACAGCGAAAAAAGAAAAACATTCACGCCCGGCACGGTATCTCTCATCCGGGATATAGAAATCCTGCCATTTCGAGTCGTGCATTCCAAGACAGCGCCGGCTGTTGGATTTTGTGTCAGCGTGCCGAGGAAAGGCAAACGTCCTTTTCGGTTTGTCTATGCCACTGATATGGCGTCTTTGAAAGGCGCGAAACAGTATTTTCAGAAAGCCGACATTGTCTTTGCTGACGGCTCAATCCTGCGTCGTAATCTGCCGGGGCATGCATCCATCACGCGTCAGCTTCGATGGTACAAGCAATGGCGTCTCAAAAAAGTCATCTTTACCCATATCGGCCATCGTACATTGCCGCATGAGGAGTTGCGACGATATCTACAGCGCGCGTATCCTTGCACCGATGTCGCTTACGACGGCATGAAGATAGCGATACGATAAAAGGCTCCGTTGGTGCGGAGCCTTTTTGGATCTCTCGTGATCGCTACTCTTCTTTCACCGAAAGTTTTTTCGGCTGCGATTTTGCCACTTTTCCGCATCAGACAGGATTCAGCAATTTCGCAAAAACGCCCTTTGCAGTGATTAACCTATTTTTTGCTTGCCGATATACGAGCGAACAGCTGGAATCAATGATTTCATCCGTCACTTCCACGCCGCGATGCGCGGGAAGACAATGCATGAAGTATGATTTTTTTTCAGTCGCTGCCATCAGATTTTTATTGACCTGATATCCTTCAAACGACGCGATCTTCTTGTCATAGGAATCTTCTTCGCCCATTGAGACGAACGTATCCGTATATATCACGTCCGCGCCGCGCACAGCGGCAAGCGGATCGTGCGTGATCATGATTGCCCCGGCGTGCCTTGATGCGAGGCGTTGGAAATGTGTTTGCTGTTCCGGAGAAAACGAATACGCGGCAGGAGAGGCAAATCGCATGTCGTATCCAAACAGAAGCAGCACCTCGATAAGCGAAAACGCTACATTATTGGCATCGCCGACAAATGCAACCGCACACGGAGACGATCCGAATGTCTCGCGAATCGTAAGCAGGTCGGCGAGCGCTTGCAAAGGATGATGGCGGTCGCTCAACGCGTTGATTACGGGAATGTCGGATTGAGAAGCTATCTCGAGTAATGTTTCATGGGAATACACTCGCGCGAAAATCGCATCGCACCATTGCGAAACATTTTTGACGGTGTCTTTCAGAGCTTCTCGTCCCTCCAGCTTTGAATCGCCCGCTGAAGAAAAAAGAATTTTCCCACCGAAAAAATTTTCCGGCCTGACATGGATGATATCCCCGCCGAGATGATGAATGGCCACTTGAGCGGTGACAACCGTACGCAACGACGGTTTTTCAAAGGAACACAGGACCGACTTTCCCGTAAGTAATCGCACAGGAGAACGATGCAGAGAAACACCGAGAGCCAGTATATCCTCAATTTGTTTCTTTGTCAGATCGCTGATCGCAAGAAGATTGTCTTTCATACAGGTATATTCACGAATTAAAAAACTCTCGTTCCAACCCATCAGCAATACCAATGCTGATGAAGGAGCGAGAGTTTTCGCGGTACCATCCTTCTTTTCTCATGTCCTTGCGGACAAGAGCTCTGTCAGTGCGTCCCCAGAACGGAGCTACACCGCTCGCGCATGATAACGGACGCGTGCCGGCGACGCCTACTTGTCTTGCGATATTATTCGCGAGACTTTCTTCGGCTGCTACCTTTTTAGGAGGCGCGTTCAGAATACTTTGTGTCATCGGGCTTGCACCATCCCCGATTCGCTTGCCTCGTTTCGCCCCCCCCAGATGCGGGACGAGCATGGCTTTGATCACTACGGCATTCCTACTATTCCTCTTGGTATTTCATTTTGTGGTACATGTACAACGAACGGTATCATACCAAAAAGAATATAGGCGTCAATAGCAGAAGACGTATTCATAAAAAAGTGAGGCCGGTCGCTAGACGCGCCGGCCGATAGGGGAAATGGAGCCAAGGAAAGAACCGGTGATCGTTGGCCGAAACGGCCAGGATCTCGCGAGCGGCAGGCCGCTCTCCTTCGAGATAGCGATCATGCGGAACAAACCCTGGTCGTCTGGTACACTCTGAATTATGCAGTTCTCGATCGCGACACCGTGGTCGCGCACCTGACGGACGACTTCTTGCAGAGCTTCACCTTGCGGATCGATGTTGGCCATTTTGCCATCTCCTTTCTTATGTTGAGCGCCATTCCGAGCAGAGCGAGACATCCCATATTTTGAGCGGGATCTCTCGATTTGCTCGGCATGACGCATTTCACTGAAATGACAATAAAAAAGAACAAAACAACCCCCGTTGCGCGAGGGTTGTTTTATGCTTTTGTATTTCTTGTTTATCTACATAGCAAAAACCACTCCCCGCGTATCGGAGGTCATCATCATGCTCATCATCATTGTTGGGAAGTGAGATTGCATACCTTTATATGTGATCAAAACTATACACCTTGTGAACACAATTTGTCAAGGCGATTTTCTTTCGTCAAGGTATTTGAGTCGGTGTTGTGCGGCTTGGAGCACTCGATGATCAATCTTGTGTGGTCCTGCCGCAAGATGTCGCAAGATGTCTTTGTAAGGATCTAACAATCCATGATCGATTACATACACTCGTACATCAGAACGCTCGCGGTCGATATCAATCGTCTCACCATCACGAACAACAGTCTTACGCGACTCTGAAAGCAGCTGTTGTACCGTTTTACGGTCAGTAGGCTTGAGTGAATTTCTCATCCATAATGCATACAACCGCGTTTCATAGCTAAATGAGTCATCGTTCATAATATGGCGGGCTACTCCTTGATTTGCTCGATCGAGGATCCTGCACGGTATCGATGAAAAAGGATCGACTGGCGGAGGAGTATCGCGCAACCGTTCGTCATCTGCATCTGCTGTCCACTGTTTCGCAAGCTGCAGGAGGTATATCTGGTCGGTCACATACGGCAGAAAACGCACGATTGCCGGATTCATATTATTTGTGTTTGCAAGAAGCGTGTCTATCGCTCTTTGCGCTTGTTCGTTGGTGATGATTGGCTCTTTTGATTTGCCGCTATGCCGTTCGACAAGGCGATCCAACACCGTTTCAATATCTGCAATGCCCCATTCGTATTCTTTTTGAATACGCTCTTTGAGATAGGGATCATATTCCATCACCGCGCCGGTCGAGTATCCTAACTTATCGCCGCCGCTTTCGATAATATCAAAAAGAGTCACGTATAAATACTCATCATTCCTCGTTTGGCGCCAGAGCGACCGGCGGAGACCGATCCATTCTTCTTTTGATTGTGCAGCTGCTTGAAATATCTGTTGCAAATCATCATCAGTGAGTTTTCTGCTTTTGAGTACATCAATAAGCGTATCTGTCACTTCCGGGTCGATGTTTTGCCGCCATACTTCAATGTATACTCGAGCCAGCACAGCCGTTTCATAATTTTTAAAATATCTCACAAGATTATTACGGGAAGTATCCTTATAAACTTCCGCTATTTCCGGATCGTCGGAATAAATCTCCTGTTGTTGTTTCGCAGAATCGCGCATGATGTGGATCTGTTGAACTATCCTGCCAACAACCTCATCTCGCGCAATATTTTTCTGAACCCTTTTTTCCGCATCAGCTACAGCGAATGCGATATCAGTCGGAGTCTGGTGGGCATCATAGTTATATATGGTAGCCCAAAGTTCTGAAACATCGGAACAAAATCTCTCGTATGCCTGTTTTGTGACGCGGAACTCAAAGACATAAAAATGCGGGATTTTTGTCGGGTCAGAGCTTACTATTTCATGCGCGTACCGCTCAAAGCCAAGATAGCGTTCTGTCTCGCTTCGTGTCGGATCGATGTTGGTAATCTGAAACATGTCATCGCCGAATACCGCCTCGGCATAGATTTCATTCCCTTTTGGTTCAAGCATTTCAATACCGGTCCGATCGGGATAGAATGCACCATCAATGTATTTGCTGCTGCCGCGTTCCTGGTATTTGATTCCAATAAAATCTGACTTCATTGCTTGTAGTAAACTCTTAAATCTTTCAAGCGATTTGGCGGCTACTTGTTCGCTTTCTGCTTTGAATTCCGCGAGACTTGCTTTGGATGCCGTTATAAGCTCTTTGAGGCGGCCTATCGGTATCGACGGATACTGGAATTGTGCATGCTCTTCAGTGATCACTTCCCCATTGATGATTTTGGCATAGAGTGCCTGTCGCGCTTCCTGGATCAAGACTTCATAGACAGATGTTGAATCCTCTTTTTTATCAGAAAAACTCTCAAGAGGATATGGCGATCCGATCTCGATACCGAATACGTTTTTCAGAAAAACAGCATCAACCGGCGCTTTGTCGTATCTGCTAAGCCCGCTTTCATAGCGAATGTCCCCAACGACAAATGTACCGTCTCTCAATTCCGGTTGTATTTCTATCGCGGCATGATAGATATTTGATAGTTTGTCGCCTTCTATTAAGAGCACCTTTCGTTGATACTCTGCGCCAACGAGTCCTCGGTATTCTGCATACAGGTTAAATATCAATTCCTTCAGGACGCCACGTATCACAGAAGAGTTCACTGTTTGGTTGATATCAAGCTGATATGTCCCCCATAGTTCTTCGAGTGACGCATCCTTTACATTCTCATCTGATAAGAGTGTTGAAACATCTTTTAGAGTGCTTTCATACACTGTTTGCTTTCTGGTTGGGTCAGGAATTTCATCCATCGAATAGACATAGTCTCGAAGATATGATGCCGCATATCGAAGCACATACTCACGCGCCGCTTTCTTCAACCCTTCTGGACCTTCATATTCTTTTCTTCCTGCCGCGCCGCCGGAGTATTCCGTTGCTTCCGCCGCGGATTCCTTTCCCGAAATGCGGGAAATGACACGTCTTTTGAAAGAAGGTTCACGTCTCTGCGTTTCGCTTGATTCGTTCTTATCTTGAGGTTTGGATTGATATTCCCTTCGCATATGTTTTCATACGAAAATACTATACCTATTTCCTTTTTTGTGCTAGGTTGCAGATGCTATGAATTACTCATTCCTTGGAGACGCAAAAACAGTTGCCGTCGTGTGTAATCAATGGGGTGATACCGGTAAAGGTAAGATTATTGATTTTCTCACCCCATGGGCAGACATTGTCGCGCGGGGCACCGGCGGCGCAAACGCAGGACATACCGTATGTTACGGCGGAAAAGTATTTGTTTCTCACTTGCTTCCCTCCTCGATCTTTCATGATCGAGACGGTAAGATGAGTATCATCGGATCCGGTGTGGCATTTGATCCTCGGCAGTGCATTGACGAATTGCGTATAGTGCACTCAGGAGGCTGCACTTCAGACCATTTGCGGATCTCGCGGCACTCAAAACTCGTGTTGCCGCAGCATATTCTCCTTGATCAGTTATCCGGCGTGCAGAGCGGTTCTGATGCGATCGGCACTACCGGCCGTGGCATTGGTCCTGCGTATGCAGATTACTACAACCGTTGCAGCTTGTTTGTCGGCGATCTGTTTCATCGGGATACATTTGCAAAAAAGCTTCGCTTGAATCTTGAGGAAAAAATTGTTCGCCTCCGAACATACGACCGTTTACTTGTCAAACAGATTTGCAGCCAACCGCGTGTTGGAGGCGAAGCATATTTTCATCCGGAATCGATCCTCGACCAGGAAACGATCGTGGAGGAATATACCGGCTCGTTTGCTAACCAACTCCGTGATTACGTTACTGATACGCGAGAGATCATGCATTCCGCGCTTGGCAAGAAGCGGATTTTACTCGAAGGCGCACAAGGGTATTTGTTAAGCATTGACTACGGCAGCTACCCTTACGTCACGTCGTCTGATTGTTCCATCGAAGGGCTTGCAAAAGGCGTGGGGTTAAGCGCGAGAAATGTAGATCGTACTTTTGGCGTCGTCAAGGCATTTTATATGACTCGTGTCGGCAAAGGAGCGTTCCCAACAGAATTCGGCGGTTCTGCATCTGATGAACATTGCGCTCGTATGAATCGGGAAAAAGAAACAGAGCAGTATGGCGGTGTAACGGTCAATGACCCTGATCCTTTGCGGCAGGGCATAGCGATTCGGCTGCAGGGAGATGAATATGGCGCGACAACGGGGCGTCCTCGCCGCGTCGGATGGCTTGACTTGCCGTTACTGCGGCAATCACTGCGGGTAAATGGCAACGATATCATCCTCACAAAACTGGATGTATTGGACGAATGTGACGAGATACAAATCTGCACCGCATATCGCTATGCCGGCGAGCAATTTTTCTTCGGGAGAGATACGATCAAGTCCGGCGAGATATTCCAAACAGTGTTTCCGGAAAACTCTTTCTTGAAATCATGCGAACCAATCTATCAATCATTCCCGGGGTGGCTGTGCCCCACAAATAACGCGCAAACCTATGGCGATCTGCCGAGCAACATGCGCGCTATTATTGAATTCATTGAACGTGAGACAGGGGCGGTTGTTCGAATGGTTTCGGTCGGTCCCGATCGAGAGCAGACAGTTATACGGTGATCTTTACAGCAGTTCGTTACGCGCGTACACTTTAGCATATATGGTAAACCGAAAAAATGGCAGAAAAGCTAAAAATAATGCCCATCGCGTAGAGGAGGTCCTCGGCATAAAGCGTGGCGAACCGGTATCACCATGGAGGATCTTTCGCATCATGGCAGAGTTCGTAAACGGCTTTGAATTTTTACAAAACTACAAAAAAGCTGTGACGATATTCGGGAGCGCGAGATTTCCAACGCAATCCCCGTACTATCATGAAGCAGAAGCCGTAGCTTACCGTCTTGCGCAAGACGGGTATGCCATCATAACCGGCGGCGGTCCAGGTATCATGGAAGCCGCGAATAAAGGCGCGGTTCGCGCCGGCGGCAAATCCGTCGGCATCAATATTCGACTTCCGTTTGAGCAGCGCATCAACAAATATGTGCAGGAATTTGAATCTTTCCGCTACTTCTTCACGCGCAAGGTAATGCTTGTCTCCGCGTCGAAACTCTATGTATTTTTTCCCGGTGGCTTTGGCACGATGGACGAGCTGTTTGAACTTCTTACGCTTATCCAGACACGGAAGGTGACGCCGGTTCCGATCATCCTTGTCGGTAAAAAATATTGGACACCGCTCCTGCAGTGGATTGACGAAACATTCTATCGGGAGCTTCGTAGCATTGCAGAAGAAGACAGAGAGATTTACCGGCTTGTTGATACCGCTGATCAGGCGTATCGCCTTGCAAAGAAATTTCTCGGTCAAAAAAAATACGAGCCGCACAGCAATCATTGGAAAAAACGGGTATATCTCACCTGATCTCATGGACAGCGCCTCCTCGATCACAATCCGCGGCATTCGATACTCCTTTGTCCGCAAGCGAGAACAACAGGATATTCGGGTGTATCGGGCTCGAGGAGGATATCTTCGCATCGGCCCATCGACGTTAGTTGCAAAAGAACGTAAGCACAGTGAGGTATTGCACCGTATGCATTTTCCCGTGCCTGACATCATCTCACATGGCACGTATCGCGATCAGGGATATTTTGTTGAACGATCTATCGGGACGAGACAGTTTGGCAAGATATTTATCAGCGATTGCGAACAGAACGGCAAAATATCGGAGCAACACATGGCTTCTTTTTTGCGGATCATATCGCGGTATGCTGCCGTACAGCTTGCCGCGCAGCAGAAAAAAAAGGATTGGCGCGCTTTTGGGCAAAGTGTGCATCTGCCGATCTTGCAAAAAGAATTGCCGAATAAAAGTGCGCGCCTCCGTCGTGCCTATGCGCGTGCGGCAGAACGGTTGTCAATTTTCCCTTTTGTCGTTTCGCACGGCGATTTCAACGCGCATAACATTTTTCCGCGAGGCGTTATCGACATGGAACATGTATGCGTTGCTCCCGCCGGATACGATTTGATAACAGTTATGACGCACATTGAGGCATTTCCCGAAGTCCCTGGCTATGAATATCGCCGGCTCTATTCGTTCAGTCAGCACCAAAAGGATTCCTACCTCACATTCGTCGATCGCTTTTTTACCGGCGCAGGCCTTCCACCGCCCTCCGGTTACATCAAGGAATTTCGATTTTACAGGATGGTATGGTCTGCCGCGCGCATGCAGAGGCATCCGCGGTTGCAACAATGGCGCTACCGTCTCCTCGATACTGTTATGAAAGAGCTATGACCAGTAAACTGCCTCTGGAAAAAGACGCGGAGTTTTTTGCCTACCATCAGTATCGCGACTATGTGGTTTTCAGAGAACTTGCAAAACGAGAAACCGTACCGGCTTTCAAAGCTATTCTTGAACAGCTCATTGAAAGCGAATATCAGGATTATTCCTATTGGCTGCGCTATTGTGTCCCAAAAAAATTTTATGTCCCACAGAGGGATATTCTTTTTTTTGTTTTTTTGCGTCGTGTTTTTGGGCTTACCTTTACTGCGAAATTTTTGGAACGCGATGAGAAAGAGATCATTGAAGCATATCAGCAATTTTTGCAGCACACAGAGGAACCGCTCCGTTCCGATGTCGCAAAAATCCTGGAGCACGAGCGAGAACATGAGCGGATGTTAATCAGCCAAATTCGTGAGGGGAAAGTTGAATTTTTAGGAAGCATTATCTTGGGGTTGAATGACGGACTCATAGAACTCAGTGGCGCGCTTATTGGATTTGCCTTTGCGTTGCAACAGAGCCGCCTCGTCGGCATCCTTGGTTTCATTACCGGCATATCCGCTGCGTTTTCTATGTCAGCGTCAGCTTATCTGCAAGCACGCTATGATCAGACTCGCAATCCGCGCATAGCTGCCGCATATACCGGCATTACATATCTTGTTGTGGTAGCTATCTTGGTAGCTCCTTTTTTATTCATTACTGAAATGGCATGGACACTCTTAAGCTTTTTTGCCGTCGTCGCAGTGCTTATCCTTGTAACTTCGTTTTATGCTTCCGTGGTGCAGGAACGTCGCTTCCGTACAGTTGCAGGTGAGATGGTGTTATTGAGTGTTGGTGTTACTTTTCTCACTTTTCTCCTTGCCAGCCTTTTTCGGGAGCTTTTTGGCATGGGATAATCCATCCACACCCTTTTTTTATTATCCATGATATACTCTAATCATTAATAATTATGCGGCTCATGCCTCGCAGGGAGGGGCCGTTTTTCCTTACCGTATGAAACATATCTATGGAAAAAGCGCAAAAGCGCTTTTCGGCGCGCTCGCGCTCTTGCTAGCGCTTGGTGCAGGTCCGGCATTTGCCCAGCAGGCAGACAGCCCGGAAGGAAACTTTGATTTTAGCGAATTTCAAGGGGGAGGATCTGAATCAACCTCTGAAGAAAGCCTCGATCAGCTCGATGGCGGCTCTGCGCTTGAGGGTCAATATGAGCTTACGCCTGAAGAGATCCAGCAGCTACAAGAGCTCTATGGCGCCCAAGGAGATGCGCAGGACTTCACTGCTGGCACTGGGTTTGATCAATACGGTACATCTCCCTATGAGAGCCCTTATGGTTCGGGCGGACTCGGCCCAAGTAGTTTATTTTTGCCATTACTATTAGGAGGCCTTGGCGGTGCCGATTCCGGTAATGCTTTTCTCGTATTTATTGGAATCTACCTAGTCCTCTTGCTGCTCATCGCCGCCCTATTTTTCATGGCAGCATTTAAGAGATATAAGAAATTTTCCCGTGAACATGCTTTGGTGTTTGGTTGGAACATGATGAGCAAACATGTCTGGCTTTTTGTGCTGCTTACCATTGTGCAGATGCTTGTATGGGTTGCCTTCGGTTTTGTCGCATATTTTGCATTCAGATTTGGACCGGAAGCGCCTTCCATCGGATGGATAGTGAGTGCCGTAGTGGCATTTCTTGTTGCGGTCTTTTTCTTCTTGCTTTTCAGTGTCGGGTTGACCAGGGTTTCACTCAAAGCACATGATGGTAAGCCTTTCGGCGTAGGTGACCTCTTTAACGGGGTCGGTCTTGTGTTCAAATATTTTCTTACCAATGTCCTCAATTTTCTGATCGTCGTTGGTCCGTTTATTGTGTTGCAGATTGTCGTGGGTTTATTGAAAGATGTCTTTCCAGAAACGGTATTACTGATCGGCGGACTCGTTGCGGCACTCTTGCTTGCTATTCCGGTATCGATTCTATTGATGAAATTTTTCCTCTCAGGGATCGTCGTTGTGGATAAAGGAGTCTGGCCCATAACAGCTCTCAAGCTTAGCAGCCAATACACAGCCCGCGCGAAAACCGATGTTGCGTTGTTTAATATCTTGCTCCTTGGCATTAACTTGATCGGTTCCAATGTCCCGCTCATGCTCGGACTTTTTGTGTCACTGCCTGTCACGTATCTTGCCTACGCGCACATGTATCGTCAGCTGGAAAAGGGGTAAAGCATCGCAGAAGGCGCTAAAAAAGAGCCCCGCTACGTGGGGCTCTTTTTATGTCTGCGGTATACTGTGGTTGTCGGTGAGAAAATGCTTGGTGGTAAAAATAATTCTGCAAGTGAACTACGGGATGCGACCTTACCCTTCTTGCTTGCAGAAAGTCCGAGCCGCTCCAGATACCGTTCCACGTGGTAGCGCGCATCGTCTTGTTGCTTCTCTTCATGGTAGAAGAATCCTGATTTTCCGTAAGCAGGAATAAAGATCTGTATTTCTTCATCATATACTTTACCACCCGGAGACGTGAGCCGGATAACGAACTTCGACATTCGCACTTTGCCGCCGCTTCCAGCCCGCTCGCCTTGAAAGCGGTAATCCGTGCTCTGAGGCGTTGGGCTAAAATCAACAATTTTCATGTCCCACCCTTCTTTGACCTGTGCCCGCATTGTGTCGATGAAATCAAACACAAGCGCATGGTCGTCAACCTCTTTTGTTGCTTCGGCAAGACTGCCAGGCTCTTTCCCCTTTTTATAAGAAACAAGTTTCTGTTTTTTTCGTTCTAGCAATGAAGGGTCGCTTGATTCAACGATGAGCGCATGGCCAAAAAGGTCAGTCGGCTCTGCCGTGCCAAGGAAAATTTTACGCATGTAATCCTCGAATGTTTTTTCCGGACGTTTTGATATGCGCGCAAGCATCTTTCGTCCATCGTGCAGCGTGATTTCCCGGACGCGGTCGCTGCGTTCTGTCGAAAAATGATACTTGCCTGACGTATCTTTCATATAGGCATCTCTCTGTGCTTGAGGAGTATTGTTGGTAATGATATCAACCATTTCGCCGTTTTTATCATATACGGTGACGAGTTGCGCACTGAATCGCGGACCAGTGTTAATCGTATTCCAGATTTGTTGAAATGGTGCATCGCCCTGCTTGGATTTTTTTTCAAAATAGGGGAGAGACTTTGCTTCAATCATCATCATCAGAAGCTTTCGTCGCGCTTCGAAGGTAAGGCGAGTCAGTAAATCATCCGCATCGCGGCCGTCTTGTTCTGCTTCGCGGCGATATTTCTCAACAAGATTGCCGATACCAAGCGCTGTTTCTATAAGGTCGAGCGCGTCGCAATTTTCTATTTCATTTAACGATTCAATAAATGAAAGGCTTACTTGGTCTCCGATGCGGTCGGCAAAAATACGTTTGGCAACTCTCGATATGATAGTGTCTGCATATCTGCTCAAATACCGATACGCTTCCTTTGGGATTCCAAGATGGTTTTCTAGAAGTTCACGCGCTTGGTCTTCTGCTGTAAGATCTTCTTCGCCTGTTTCTCGCTCTTGTAGTGCACGAAGTTCGCGCACCTGGGTCTTACCTGCTTCAATGCTTTGTTCGAGAGCCTCCACCATGCTTTCGCTCCCGCCGGCTCCCTGTTGTCGTACCCGTTCGAGAATTCTGCTAATGTGGGGTCCGAGGAGATCGGATCGTTCCAGTACGCGAAAGGCCCGCAGCGGGATCGTACGGAGTTTCGGAATCAATTCAAGGAAACGGAATGATGACTCAATGATGTTTCCGTAGGCATCCATCTGCCGCAACTCTTCTACTAAGTTGGCGAGGCGGAGTGCTTCTTCTGCCTGCTCCGGGGTGATCTGATGCGTTTTTATGAATTCACTGTAGCGGCGTTCTACGTGTTCGAGCTGGCGGTCTGCTTCTTTAGCACTTTTCGGAATCGCGATCGCGTTAAGAAATGCCGTTTGCTGCTCTTGGAGAGCTAAGCCAAGATCAGGACCATAGAGAGTGACGAGGCTTTCAATGACGTCTAATTTTTTTCGCATCTCGAGTCGCTTCATGGCATCCATCAGCTTACGTTTGCTTGCATCTGGAATCTCAATGGATTCGCGCGGTGTGTTTGGGTTAGAGATATGCAGGAGTCGGGGACCATAACCGATGAGCGGAAGAACTTGGTAATGTAGCAGATTTTGCATTCCCTCTATGGAAAGGGGGATATAGCTTCGGCGCTCTCTTTCTTGGAGATGTTCGAGTTCATCAAACGGTGAGGCATGGGCATACCAAAACGATTCGTTGCGTCCGATTGCGTTGCGCGCTGATCCGATAAAATGGTATGTAGCGCCTCGCACATAGCCGGCGTCGAATAATGCTGACTCGATCGGCTCGATCAGCTCATTTTTTTTCATGCCAGGCTTTATCGCCGTCTCGATCGCAGCGACTGGTTCCAGCGCATCAGCGCCGTCAGCGTTTTTGCCGAGCGCCATATAGCTTTGGGTAAAGGAAAGATTCTCGAGCGAAATCCCCTCCCTTATTTGACTGGCTATTGCTTCCGGCGATGCTGATTTGAGCACGAATGAATGCGCAACAATGGTCGTAGCCTTGCGTTCTCGTTTTGTATCCGGAGGTTTTGTGGCATCTCCTCCTGGTTCCGCGCCGTGATATCGTGTGCGTTCTTCCATAATAATATCAGTGAAGCAGAACATATGGCGTTTGACAAGCTTTCTTCTTCTTGCCGAACACGATTTATTTTCGTACACTGCTTTAGCGCTTATGGCAGATATTTTTTTACCAATAATACGGCAACACGAATGCAAGCAGTGATTTTGGCAGCAGGAGAAGGGACGCGTTTGCGGCCCCTGACCGAACATCGCCCCAAACCAATGGTTCCTATTGCAGGGAAACCGATATTGGAATACACTCTTGGCATTTTGCCAAAGGCCATTGACGAAATTATTATCGTCACTGGCTATAAAGGTGAAAAAATTCGGGAGTACTTCGGGAATTCGTTTGGCGGAAAGCCGATCATCTATGTCGAGCAGCCGGATAGAAAAGGCACGGCGGATGCGATCGAAAAAGCATTACCGCATCTGAAAGGTGAGTATTTTATGGTTGTTTCCGGCGATGATTTGTACCATCCCGATGACTTGGAGAAATGCGTGATTGGATCACAGCAGACGATTTTGGTAAAAGAAACCGACCAGCCCGAACGTTTTGGTATCTGTCTGGTCGGTAAAGATGACCTTTTGGAAGGATTGGTGGAAAAACCGAAAAACCCACCGTCAAACCTTGCGAATGTCGGCGTGTATGTATTACATCAAGATATTTTTAAAATTCCGAAAGTCATAGACGAAAAAGGGGAGCATGTACTTGCTCCAAAGATAGGTGAACTTGCAAAGATGCGTCCGACAAAAGTGATCCGCGCGCAATTTTGGCATCCGGTCGGATACCCGGAGGATATTGAGACAGGCACAAAGTATCTGCAAACAAGTAAAGAAGAGAGGAAGAATTAAAAAAGACCCTGTGTTTATCCTCGCGGGTCATTCGAGAAGAGATGCAGAGGCGCATGTCACCAGAGGCGCACTCGGTTGACGATGAGGCGATTCCCATTTGTCGCTTCCGCGACGTTCCAGAGTTGCAGCAAGCTGCCTGCTGCAATGACTTGCACCGTGAGGAACGGGTCGCGGAGGATCTTATTGAAATCCTCCGACGTCATCCCGTTGCGCACCCCGCCGCCGTTGATGGGAAAGATCAGATTCAGGAGTGCGACGAGCTCCAGCTTCTTCTCCTTCACGATGTGGGGAGCGAAGCAGATGATGACGGCTCCAAGCCGCACATTCGTGACTACCGACCCTGACGAAGCATTGGTCATCTCTTCAATGACCTCGCGGAGCCGTTGTAGATTATCTACCATGGCCAGGATTCCCGAATTCCAAGCCGCTTCTTGATGTCCTCGACGTCGTGCACCGCCTTGAAGGCGATCCATGCGGCGATCGCAACACTTGCGACCGCGAGCGGGAAGACGAGCTTCCCGGCTATTTCAATGGCTTTCATCGCGTCTCTCCTTTTAGATGCGGATGCTTTTCTGTTTCCTCGGCAACTATGAGTCCGCCTATCATGCCGATGGCGATGGAAGAGATTAGAGTCCAGATTCCGAAGTAAGTTATCCCCCGGACTATTTTCTTCCTCGTTGGGGGACTTAGTTCGTCCAATAAATTCATTGCGTTCCTCCCCATTGGAAGATGATCCACAAGACAAGGAAGAACGCGGCAACCTCTGTCGCGATATCTACCTCGTCAAAGCGGCGGCGGCAGGATTCAACCTGATTGCGAATTTCTTCACGCAGGGAGACAACATGCTCCCTAAGATAGCTGAATACTCCCATCACGTACCCCTTATTTGAGAGTGAAAAGACCGTTCCTCCATGGTGGCAAGAGTATTCGCGCTGAATGCGAATGTCAATACCTCCGTCTATCCCGCCCAGTACCAATGCACGAATCGGATCCAAAGTTGTATCGTGAGCCAAAGAGATATCAAGGTAATTGCCGCATTCATCGCTTTCGAGCGCGTCCCGATTTGTCCTAACAACAGAAAGTGAGGAAATGATAGAGCTACATACCGTATCATGGACATTGTTGATCCTGTCAGCAAAGGAAATACAACAAGCAGAATCGAATATACCGCATAGGAGAGGCGGAATCGTTGTACGATAACGATCGACATACCAAGAAATAAAATCATTGCTACCAGATCAAGCTGGGAGTACTGAAAACTGTGGAAGGGAATTTCAGCGAATCGCTGCAATCTATCGCCAATAAGCATCGCGGCGTCAAAAAGCGAACCCAACTGGCGCCCCCAGCTTTGCGCATTGCTTTGAAAATACACAAAAGGATTTCCAGTGATGAAAACAAGGTACGCGTAATAGGTTGCAAATCCGAGTGGCGCAGCACTTGCTGATAGCAAGTTCTTCAATGCTGATCTGTTTAACGGCCGGCGGCCATGTTGTTGCCACCATTCGATTGCAAGCGGAAAAAATAACAGCACACCTTGCGGTCGCGCAAGGGCGGCGAGGTATGCCCATAGACCAGCGGTAGCGAATCTGCCGCGGCGCACACACAGAATGCTTGCAAGCGATAGCGCAAAAAAGAGAGCCTCCGTGTATGCAACGGAAAAAAATATGCTTGAAGGAAAAATGAGGAAATACCAGACACTCCTCTTGGCTGCGGCAGACGGCATTTCCATACTTGCGATAGCGTAGAGTAGGATCACACTGGCTAGCGCGCCGACAAAAGAGATCGTAAGCGCTGCGGCGAGCGGCGAGCCTCCGAAAAGCGGCATGAACATGGCGATCAGGAGTGGATACAGCGGAAAGAATGCGTAAGATTTTTTTTGTTCAAGTTCAGTTGAAAAATTACTATACCCGTTTTGCGCAATATGGAGATACCATTGGCCATCATATGCGGCAAGGCTTCGGGAAAGCGGATCGCCTGCTTTTTCGTAATGATAGCCATTGATCGCGTAATCATATTCACTGAATGGAATGAGAGGATATGTCGCAAGAATGAGCGCGAAAAAAGCGATCTTTACCGCAAAAAAGAGGGCTATGATTTTTTTGTATTTTTGCCAGAATGTTCGTATCATATAGGTGTATGCCATTTTTTATTTTACCACACACAGCCGACGTTCGCCTGAAAGTGTGGGGAAAAGATTATGAAGAGGTATTTCGCGCAGCATTGCTTGGCATGTCGGCGATTCAGAAAAAAGCCATTCCGACAAAAGACGCAGATTTCATCGAACGTACCATATCCGTCGAGGCTTCCGATGGTACCGCGCTTCTGGTTGATTTTCTTAACGAGGTGCTTTCGCTGTGTGCGATCAATAAAGAGTGGTACTTCGATGGGGTGTTTGAGCGTCTCACCGCAACAAGCCTTCACGTAACATTGCACGGCATTGCTATCTCGGATTTTGACGAGGATATTAAAGCAGTAACATACCATGAGGCAAATCTGCAGAAAAATGAAAAAGGGGAATGGGAGACGATAATTGTTCTCGACATATAACACTATGACACGCCGTATATTTTTCGGTATTCCAATCGAGGAGAATCTGCAAGAAAAGATCGCGGCGTGGCGCAAGAAATACGAACGCCTTGCGGTACGGTGGGTTAAGCCGAATAACCTCCATGTTACACTCATCCCGCCGTGGGACGAAGAGGATATCGACAGCGTGATTCGACTGCTTGAACATTCAACGGCTAAAGCGGTTGAGCCGTTGACATTGCAGTTTACGCGCGTTGCGTATGGACCTTCTTTGAGAGAACCACGTCTGATATGGGCGGAAGGGGTAGCGCCACACGGTTTGTTAACATTAAAAAATTGGTGCGAGAGCGTCCTTGGTGTGTCTGCCGATACCCGTCCTTTCCTCCTTCATTTGACGCTTGCGCGGTTTCGGCCGGAAACGTTTTCTTCCTTTCCGGTGAAGAAACTTGACGAATCAGTATCCTGGAGTCAGACGTGCTCGTCTGTGGTTCTCTACGAATCAAATCTTCTGCCCGGCGGAGCAGAGTACACTGTCCTTTTTCGAAGGCAACTATGATCCCTCGACCAGTATTCAAAAAAATTCATGACTGGCTTTGGGAGATCCCAAAGAGTTTTCGTGCCGACATGCGCGTGCCAGCGTGCGTGTATGCAACCGAGCACATGCTTGATGACATCCGTCGCGACCGATCAATGGATCAGCTGATCAATGTCGCAACGCTCCCCGGCATCCAACAATATGCACTCGCTATGCCTGACGCTCACGAGGGGTACGGTTTTCCGATCGGCGGTGTCGCTGCTATGGATGCCAGCGAGGGCGTGATCTCTCCTGGCGGAATCGGGTATGATGTCAACTGCGGGGTGCGGTTGTTGCGGTCCACGAAAACAATTGACCAGGTTCGTGAAAAAACAGATGCTCTCGCGTCGGCACTCTATCGTGATGTGCCGTCAGGAGTGGGGAGGGGGGGGCGTTTGATCTTGCGCGGCAACGATCTTGATGCCGTATTGCAACACGGCGCACATCGCATGGTGGAGCTCGGGTATGGAGAAAAAGCGGATTTGGAACATCTTGAGTCTACCGGACGTCTTGAGGATGCAGATCCATCGCTCGTGTCAGATACAGCAAAGAAACGCGGTGCGGATCAGCTTGGTACGATGGGGGCAGGGAATCATTTTGTAGAAGTGCAGTATGTCGAGACGGTGTTTGATACAGCAGCCGCTGCACAACTTGGCTTGTTCGCGCGGCAGGTCGTTGTCATGATTCATACCGGTTCACGCGGACTAGGGCATCAGATTGCGACAGATTATATCCGCCTTATGATGAAAGTGATGCCCAAGTACGGCATCACTCTGCCGGATCGTGAACTTGCTTGCGCGCCATTTTCGTCTCCAGAAGGCCAGCAGTATTTTCATGCCATGGCAGCAGGCGCAAATTTCGCCTGGGCAAATCGGCAACTCATCACATGGGAAGTGCGGAAAAGCTGGCAAGAAGTAATGGGTAATACAGGTGGAGGCCTATCTGTCATCTATGATGTTGCCCATAATTTGGGTAAACTGGAAGATCATATCATTAGCGGTGAGAAAAGACGCATGATTGTGCATCGGAAAGGTGCAACACGGGCATTTCCGGATCAGCCGGTACTGATCCCGGGAAGTATGGGCACTGCATCGTATGTGCTCCTTGGCCTTCCGCAAGCAATGGAGCAAACATTTGGTTCGTCATGCCATGGCGCGGGCCGTCGAATGTCGCGCAGCCAAGCAAAACGGGAAGTGCGCGGATCGGAGCTGAAGCAAGAGATGAAAGCGCAGGGTATTGCTGTAGCTTCTGGATCTCTTTCGGGTCTTGCCGAGGAAGCGCCGGTGGCGTATAAAGATGTTGACGAAGTCGTCGACGTGGTGCATGCGGCAGGCATTGCCAAAAAAGTCGCGTGTATGCGCCCGATCGCAGTAATAAAGGGATAATATCCTATATTCCCTATGCCAGAACTCGGATATCCTCAAAATGATTTTATCAAAGCCGTGAAGCGGGAAGTGGGTAAGCTTCCAGCCGGGCACGAATGGCTGGCGACAAGCGCATTGAGCGGCATATATGATCGGGATCTCAAGGGAATGCTTGGCTCCGGACAAGAATGCATTGTTGTACGTGATCCGTCTGGCAAGCGAGATACGATCGCCGTTGCCTTTAATTATCGGGATAAAGAAATGACGCCGGAGAAGGCGAAGGGCATTTTTTATTTACAGCGTATTTTTTCAACATTATTTCCGCATAATTTTCCGCATTTTTATTTTGCCGCAGGGAAGCCTGAAAAATCAAAACGAGAAAAAGATGCCATTGCCCCGACCGGCACGATCCGCCAACGAATCGCTAAATTGAAACCCGGCGAGCATGGGTATAATGCAGATCCGATAATACGTTATCCCTTTGATAGAGTTGAGGAGATATGCAGACAACAATTTCATATCTACATAGATGCTGATGTTTATCTCGAAAATTTTATCATCGGTGCGGATGGGGGCGAATATTATGTTGATACTCTTTGGCCAGAAGAATACGAAGGCAAATTTACATCAAATGTTACAGAGAGAATAATACATTACATGAAAACTGGCCACTATACGGAAAATGAAATTTCGGTTGTTAAAAAAAGCATCGCTCGATTTCGCGAATTGTGGGACAGCAGCAAAGAGGAGAGATAAAAAAAGCAACCCCGACAAAGCGCCGGGGCGTAGTGAGCAGATGATTTGAAGTCCTTGCCGATTGTCTAGCGGACGCGCGCGAGGGGTCAGTATGGCCCCCAGCCGGAGCGCATGATGCTCACCCCGCGTGGCGTGACCAGGATCGCGTCGCAGCCGTAAAACGGCTGGTTAATGATGTCCTGCACGCCACCGAAGAAGTCGTCTTGCGTCCGACGGTACATCTCCGCGAATGCCCATGCGAAAAGCTGGGCGTACACCGGCGAAAGGATGAACGTGAGCGGCTGCTCCGGTCCGAGACGATCGCAAGCTTCGAATTCAACGAGGTGCTTCAGGAGAGCAGTAATGACATCCTCCAGGTACCACTGGAACGTCGTCTTGCTATTGATCCTGCAGCCCCCATGGCTGCTATCGAGGTGCTCCGCGAGGATCGAGCGTCGCGTCTCGCCCCAGATCACTTGCTCGTGCCGGCCACTCCAGCCACCATTGTGATTGAAGGCGCCGAGTTCGGGGAGCACGACATGCTTGATGATCCCTGAAAATTCCAGTTTTCCCATCGTCTGTACTGCATATTCCGTAAGTGGCACGACGATCACCCCTGGTCTGCGGAAGCTGCTACTCTCCATCCACCCCCAGTTCGCGTAGTCGATCTGCCGTTGGGCTTCGCCGCCGATGACACGGCGGGTATCTAGCTCGCGTACTCGCATGTGTTCGTATTGCGGTTCTTCCTGCAGATCCCATGGCTCCATCGTTTCCGGAGCCACGATCACCAGTATGCTCTTGCTCGGAATGAGCTGCGCGAGCCCCTCGAGTTTTCCCTTTGCCAAGGTGTCCTGAGTCAGGATCTTTCGAGCCTTGTGACTCATGGTGTCCTTCCTTTCTCTATATGTGTTTCCTATCTCTACCGAGTCCATGAGATATTTCCAATCCCATCAACTCGATAGAGATAACATTCAAATCATCTGTTTGTAAGGAACAGTAATGTGCTACAGACGCTACGCTTAATTTCTATTGCTGTCAAAAAAAAATTTGACAGTCGATTGACATTATTCATGTGCCGAACCATAATTGTGAAGAATAATTACCTTTTGATATGATCCGTACGAGGAACCTCCTCTTTTTTTGCATGAGTATCGCAATACTTTTTGCCTACTCAACAGGCGGTGTTTTTGCAAGCGGGAAGCCGGGGTGGGGTTCATGGTCTACCGAAAAAGGGCCACATACGGTGCGATTCGACGGGTCTCTTTCTGATTCACTTTATGGCATCGTGAAGTATGGAACAACCATTCAGATGGAGCGGGAAGCGAAGAGTAAGACGAAAAATAAGACTCAATCTGTTCTTCTCCAGAACCTACAGCCAAACACAGTATATTATTACATTCTCGGCGTTGAAGATGATAATGGTGTGCGTACCATGGCAGAGACTGCCGATACCTTTACCACGACAGCCGAAGGCAAACCCGAAATCCCTGAAAAAGAAGTATATCCAGCTGGAACCATTCCTGTCGGCATTACCATAAAACTTCCGGGGCCATCGTATACGCCCATCAATGAGCTCGAATCAAGCACTCTCAAAATGCCGAACATCAATCGAGTCGACCTTACAGTGAACTCTGATTCTGCACGCGCAACGTGTTCGATTACCAGTGCTGCTTCAAAGGATGATTGGGTGGCATCGCAAATAGAGTACGGACTTGCCGCAGATAAGCAGCCGTTCCAGGAGCAGTTTAATTGGGGCTTTAGAGAGTCATGGTGTAAACGGGAAGCTCTCCTGAAAGGGTTGCCAAGCAACTCTTCAATCTTTTTCCGGATTTTTGCCGCCTATCGAAAGTATGATGGTGTTGATATACAGGCGTATTCCCGGCCGGTATCTTTTCAGACGCCTGAAAAAGGAGGCGCTGCCGTCAGCCTGTCATTTACCGATATTGATGCTCCCCGCATTATCGATACGTTGTTGGTTCGAGAGGCGCGCTCCGCTGTGCTTTCGTTTAAGACAACACGGCCGGCATCAGTATGGGGATCGTATTCGAAACAACCGGCAATCAATGGAGAATATCAAGAAGTAGACGGTGTGATCCCCCGCGGATCATTATCACTGACTCATCGTTTTGTGTTTGAAGATCTTAAAGAGGATTCTGTATACCCGCTTGAACTATGGGTAGAAGATGAAAAAGGCGCCGGCATTCGTCTTACGTTCAACATGCAGACCCGACCGCTTGATCCAACACTTGACACTCAAGACTCGAACAAATTCCAATTTGATTCCACACGGCAAAGCCTTCGTCCAGTTCCGGGAAAAACGCCACCCTACGAAGAGCGAACCATACCGAAAGGAAGCCCGGTCAAGTTAAGCTGGGAAAGTTCTGGCAGTGGGTGCGAAGCCCGCGGTGCATGGAGTGGAGCAAAACCTGCAAAAGGATCAGCAGTGATAACACCACAAGAAACGGGGACCTATGAGATGCGTTGTATCGTGAATGGCATTGAACGAAGGAAATCAATCTCATTGACAGTAGTGGATCCTCCTGATTTTACGTTTACTGTTTCAAAAGGTGAACTTGCAGCTGATGGGAAATTGCCCATAGCCCTTGAGTGGGATGCGTCTTTTATGGAGACATGTTTTGCATCAAATAAGGGTGCCTATTTTGAACAACTGCCCAAGACATGGACGGCAACTCCACTCGCGCTGAAGGGGAGTGAGCGATTCTTTGCCGCAAATTATTCGATGGAATTTAGCCTCGAATGTACATGGCACAGTGCGCCGTACGCAAAGCGCGTGAGTATTCCTGCGACTTCGAAGCCTGGCAGCAGTGCATCGGCGCAGAGCACATCGACTCCCGCCAAAGAACCAAAAGTCACTGCATCTTCGACATCAACACCACCTACTCAATTTCAGTCCTCCACACCCACGGAACTTCCTCCAGGGGCTTTTCCGCCGCCGCATTTTTACAACTTTTCTTTTCCACCCGGCACGTTCCCACCGTTGCCTGAAACAGCTCAACCACCTTTTTCGCGACCTGCATTTGGCAGTCTCGGTGGAAGTATACAGCAAGGTGACCAACCGAAAACTTTAAATCCAAAGAAGGTATCGACAACAAAGACCAAAAACGGCAGTAATGCACCAGCAACAAAAAAGAAACCAGTTCTTACATTTACTGCCACGAAGTATAAGGTAAAACCAAAGGAGAAATTTACCTTGAGCTGGAATGCGCCGGGATATACATCGTGTTTATTGTTAAGCGGAGAAGGCGATATCATTTCTGACGCAATGAAACAAAAAGGTTCGTTGACGCTTACTCAAGCAGATACAACGGTGGACTACTTGTTGCAGTGTTTTAAGAAAAAGAAGTATGTTTCGAAAAAAATAACCATCACATTGTCGAAGCCTTGACAGCGCATAGCGATTTGGTATCATATAATTATTGTACTTCACAATCGATGCTATCAAGAGTCCGGCGAGGGAACTGGCCCTATGACCCGGCGACAACCCTACGTGTTTGCGCAAGCAGATAACAGAAGGTGTCAATTCCAGCCCGAAAGGGAAAGATACCATGGTGCCATTCTTATCGAATGAAACAAAGGCCTTTCCTTGTTAGAGGAAAGGCCTTTTTGATTTATTATTAAAAAAGCTAACAGTGAAAAACTGAAAGCTATAAATTATTGGTATGATGTACAACGACCGCAATTCGTACACAGTAGAGAGTGTGACCTCCGGTCATCCCGATAAAATTTGCGATCAGATCTCTGACGCAGTACTCGATGAGTGCTTGAAGCAGGATCCTTATTCACGGGTCGCTGTTGAAACCTTTGGTTGCCATGGGCTGCTTGTCGTTGGAGGTGAGTTGACCAGTTCCGCGAAAGTTGACTTTGAAGCAGTCGCGCGAGGAGTATATCGCGATATCGGGCATGATGGTGATCTGGAGGTCAAAACGCGTGTGGTGCAACAGTCGCCGGATATCGCGCAAGGAGTGGATACCGGCGGTGCCGGAGATCAGGGCATCATGTACGGCTACGCAACAGATGAGACGCCGGAGTATTTGCCAAGCGCAGTGGTGAAAGTGCACGAGCTTGCCCGCGGCTTGGAACACTTGCGGCGTACCAACCCTCTTTTTTCTTGGGTAAAACCGGATGGTAAGACGCAGGTTACCATGCGTGATGGCCGGATTGCTACGGTATTGATCAGCACCCAGCATGATGAGGCGATAGACCAAGCAGCGATCAAAGAGCTTTTGACAGAACATCTTATCAAACCAACAATCGGGGATCTTGGCGGTATCGAAATCCTGGTAAATCCGACCGGCAAATTTGTGCTCGGTGGATTTGACGCCGATGCGGGGCTTACGGGCCGTAAGCTCATGGTGGATACGTATGGAGGGTTGATCCCCCATGGCGGCGGTGCGTTCTCCGGGAAGGACGCGACAAAAGTGGATCGTTCTGCGGCATATATGGCGCGCTTTGCGGCGAAAAATGTAGTGGCAAATGGGTATGCAAAACGATGCCTGGTGTCAGTGGCATACGCGATTGGCCGTGTAGAGCCGTTGATGGTGGAAGCAGTAAATGAAAATGGCGAGAGCATTGCGGATGTGGTGCAAGAGAAATTTGATTTTCGCCCTCGCGCAATCATTGACCGGCTTGGATTGCGGCGGCCGGTGTATCGCTCCACCGCGGCATACGGACATTTTACGGATGTACATGCGCCGTGGGAGCAGGTAACTGATTTATCTGCCGTGAGTGTAAATGAGAAAGTCGCGGTTTTATAAATGATAACATTCCGGTCTCGCGTAGTACGGATCGTACGACGCATCCCTTCGGGATCGACTCTTACCTATGGTGAGGTCGCGCGTCGCGCAGGCAATCCTCACGCAGCCCGAGCCGTCGGCGCGATTTTACGTACCAATTATGACCCAGCGATTCCATGTCATCGGGTGATACGCGCAGATGGCGGTATCGGAGGATACAATCGTGGGATCAGAAAGAAAAAAGAGCTTTTGCGCTATGAGCGTGGCGGCAGTACTTCATAATATCCGCAGCGCGTACAATGTCGGCTCGATATTTCGCACCGCGGACGGGGCGGGCATTGAGCGTCTTTATTTGTGTGGTATTACACCCGATCCTGTTGATCGGTTTGGCAGAGCAGTATCAAAAATTTCTAAAGTTGCCTTGGGAGCTGAAAAAAATGTGTCATGGAAGCATTATGAATCTACGGGACGCTGTATTGCATTTTTGAAAAAACAAGGGTACCGTGTGTTTGCGATCGAGAGGAATCGCAATTCAGTTCTTTACACATCTGTTACTATCAATAAAGGCGAGGATATCGCCTTGGTACTAGGCAATGAAGTCGAAGGGTTACCTGACACTATCTTGAAACTAGCAGACGCAATACTGGAAATTCCAATGCATGGCAGCAAAGAGTCGCTCAATGTTGCGGTTGCATTCGGGATTGCGGTATACAAATTGGTGGAGAGGGGATAAGCATGCGTTGGTTCGAAAACAGGATCGACATCACCGTGTCAATTGTGGTCGTTGCGATCACATGGTTCGCCGGCGCGAACATGGCAAGTCTTAAAGGCGAAAGAGAACCTATCTGGAACGGCAAAGTCGTGCTCGAGCTTGAGCTGGATGCGGTGATAAAACCGGCAAAGCCGAAGGTAAGCCCTTCGCATCAGGTGCCGCAGCCGCCGCCTCTCAAGCAGCCCATCGACGAAGAGTTGGCGAAAAGAGTCGCAGCTCTTCAGACTAGGTGACCCAGTGAGCGCAGCAGAGCACTGCCTCGGCAGGATCATGCGGAAGGACGGCAAGGTTCACGGGATCTTCGTCATCGAACACAGCGGAAACTTTGTTTTCACCGCCGCATTTGTTGAGTTTTTCGACAGCGGCAGAGCGAAGATCAAGGTCAGGGATAGGCGAGTATTCCTCGAAATCCCGTTTCTCGGTAAGGCCGTTGAAATCTTCGGCTCTGCTGACGATCGGGAAGAGCTTGCGGCAATGCTCGCGGACACATCCATCACATGGTTTGCATTCGCCAAACCACTGAATCTGTTGGAAATACAGCTCATTGTTGGAAGAAAGGAATGATAGGATGGAAGTATTGGTCATTTTCGAGAAAGAGCAGTGGGATTCCGTCATGGCTTCGTTGGAAAGTATGGGCTTTCAACGTTTTGCCGGCTATCAAGGCGGCGTGGGGGACTCAACCCATATCCATGGCGTCATTCCCGACGAACGTTTCGACTCGATACGGAGTATCAAGGGGGTCGAAAATGTCGAAAACACGGACGATCTCGACTACTACGAGTAGGGAGCGACAGATGTATTGCAGACCGCCTGGCGGCCATTCCGCTGGGCTTTTTTAATTGTGGATAACTTTCACTTGACTGATATACACAGGTATATATAATAATGTTCAGATTAGAGGTGTAGGCGAAAAAATAACGTATGAAATACAGAACAACTCAACAGGTTATTGCAGTAACAAAAAAGGCAGGGGCTGTCCGTCGTATGGCCTGCCTTATTATTTCTGCAAAAACAAGTGCTGGGAGTGTTCATGAAAAAGTTCAAATCAGATAAAACAGATTCCGAAGCGAAAAGGATACCAAACAAGTAAAAGGAGAACCTCCCAGCCTAGAAAGCGGGAGGTTTTTTCTTAGGAACGTTCTTTACAATTTCGATTCTTGTCACGCGTGAATAGCTGATCCTCATTGGCTATTCGTGTGTGGCAAGAGTCACTAATGGTTAATCTCATTATGCCTGTCCGGTAGGCAGGCAAAACTTGGTGGAGCTTCCTTCACGCACTACAACGTCTCATAGAGGAGGAACATGGGATGGGGAAGAAAGCAAAAGTCAAGATGCGGCGACGCATCGTCATCAAGGGTACGGTAGAAGAATTTGCTTTGCTAGGAGATTTTTTGCGGTCGTTCGACAAATCCTTCGTGGAATTTTCTAGCGGGAATACCCAACAAGTACGCAGAGGGGATCTTGAAATAGAGATCCTTCAAGCAGTCGACACCCGCAAGGAGCAGACGCTTCCTGGATGGTTCCAAATCGGATCTCGCCGAGCAGCTATGGTGCTTCAGGGCGCCACGCAAGATCAACTCACGAGATTCGCGGAGGCACTTCGCAAGGAGTGGTTCCCGACAGAGGCGGAGAAAGCGCAAAAGGAGTCGGAGCGACGTCGGAATATACTCGACAAGGTGCTATGGCATGTCGGAGTAGAAATTTTACGGGCTCGGATCTCAGCCAATCAACCCAACGTCGACGCCGCCCCTCTCAAGACAGATTAACCGACCTAGTTCATTCCACGCGTGCTGGCAGTTCACAGGATGAACGACCTCCGGAGGAGGAGGGTAAAAGTGTGGGTTCAATCCCCGCCGCCAGCACATCAGAGTTCCAAAAGAACGGCATTTTTCTTCCGAAGCTTTCCAAAGTTTCGGGCACGAAAATCCGCACAGGAACTCCAGCCACATTCACGAACCCTCGACCTTGCCGGGGGTTCTTCTTTTTTGTCTTTATAGAAGTGCTATAATCATCTGATGAAATTGATCATTGCTACGCACAACCAGGACAAACTTGCAGAGGTAAGAAATATCCTCGATGTCGGTGATGTGAAAATCATCAGCGCTGATGATGCGGGCATATTGGAAGATATCGAGGAGGACGGGGCGACGCTTGAAGAAAACGCGCTCAAAAAAGCGCGCTATGTATGGAATAAAACGCACGAATGGACGCTTGCTGACGATACGGGCGTATTTATTGACGCGCTTGGCGGCAGGCCAGGAATCTATGCCGCGCGTTGGGCGGGAGAAAATGCAACGGGTGCTGACGTGCTTTCGCATACGCTCCACGAGCTTGACGGCATACCGCACGAAAGACGAACTGCAGAATTCGTATCCGTTATCGCGCTTATATCACCCGAAGGACAGGAATTGATATTCTGCGGGACAGTGCGCGGCATCTTTCTTGTGGCTCCTCGCGGGGAGCATCCGGAGCAGTTGCCGTATGACTCGCTGTTTGTCCCGGACGGCGAGACGGAAACATTTGCCGAAATGCCGCGGGAAAAGAAAAATGCGATGTCGCACCGCGCGCGTGCGCTCGCGCAGGTAAAAGATTTTTTCTCCGCGTACTCATGAGTATTGACTCCTTCCTGTACTCGCGATATCGTACAAGATGATAATTCCTAACATTTCATACCATGTTTTATCGCATCGTACTTCCCTTAGTAATCTTACTTGCTGTTGGCGGTTGGTATTTTAGCCAGCAGTCGCAACAGACGAGCTCACCTACTAAAGAAACCCTTGAGGGCAACGCGGGTTTTGCCCAGAATCTTGATGTCAAATCAGCCGGCACTTCAACAGAAAGTATCCCCGTTGAAGTAGGCGGATCAAATGACGCAAAAACGCCGGTAGCATTTCGTAATGCATTGCCGACTGATGCAGCATTAAAAGACCCCGCGACTGGGGTGGAAATAAAAGATTTCCCTCATTTCAAGCCGCAGTCGGGATTTCAGGTGCCGGACAATATGTTCCTCGAGCCGGAGAAGCCGACACCGCCGATATTTTTTGACCTGTCTGTAGGTAGCGCAAAATTAAACGTGGAATATGCAAATAATCTCCGCAAACAGCTGCGTGGCTTATCGGGACGTGAGAGTCTCGGTGAGAACTCCGGTTTGTTTTATTCATTCCAGACGCCTGATTTTTATACGTTTTGGATGCGCGATATGAAATTCCCTATTGATATCATCTGGATCGGAAGTGACAAGCGTGTCGTAGACGTTTCGAAAAACGTTTTACCGAATTCGTTTCCCAAAACGTTCACATCACAAGACAAGGCGCAATATGTCGTCGAGGTAAATGCGGGCTATGCTGATGCGCATGACATTACCGTAGGCGCAACGGTTGACCTGTCGACCCTGCCTCGATAAGTAAAGTGCCTCATGAACAAACATAGCAAGTTCATTATCCTCTTTTTCGGAGCTCTTCTTGTCGCTCTGGTTGGCGAAGGGATGTATTTGAGCATTACCACGCGGGCAGTGCCCCCAAACTCTCTCGCGCAGCAAGTGGAAGACTTAGAGATGCGGTTGACTGCAACAGAGAAAAAACTGCAAGAATTGCAAGCATCCCCATCACAGGCCACAACAAGTTCCATTGCTACGCAACTGCAAGATTTGCAAGAGCGTCTAGCGGCGCTTGCGCAAAACAATTCGTCATCTGAAATACGGGATTTGCAATCCCGTCTCAACGAAATCGCACAAAAACAAGAGAATCAACCGAAAGAGCCTTCACGGGACGAGCTCATGACCGGTGCGGTCCAACGAGTCGCTCCTGCCGTTGTTTCACTAGTTATTACAAAAGATGTCCCGCAGCTCGAGGTGATATATGTAAATCCGTTTGGCGATGATCCGTTTTTCAAAGACGTGCAAGTGCGCATACCGCAATATCGTCAAAAGGGAGTGACACCGCAGAAAGTAGGTGCGGGCACCGGATTTCTCGTAACCGAAGATGGATACATTCTCACGAACCGCCATGTTGTCGGGGATGAGTCTGCCTCATATACCGTGCTGTTAAGCGATGGAACACAGAAAAAGGCAACGGTGCTCTACAAGGATACTGACTATGACCTCGCTGTTGTAAAGATAGATGGTAAGGGATACGCAAAAACAACACTGGGAGAATCGTCTTCTCTCAAACTCGGTCAGACAGTAATAGCGATTGGCAATGCGCTTGGCGAATATAGCAATTCCGTTTCGACCGGCATCATTTCGGGCCTTAACCGTACGATTCAAGCACAAACTGGAACTACGGTAGAAAAATTGACAGGGGTGATCCAAACAGATGCGGCGATCAATCCCGGCAATTCCGGCGGCCCTCTTCTTGACCTCAATGGAAACGTCATTGGCATAAATGTAGCAACCGTATTAGGTTCAAGCAATATCAGTTTTGCCATTCCTGTCGATACCGTAAAGGTGCTGACGAAACGGTTTTTTGGGAATTGACACATTAAAATGAGAGTTGATCGTTTCCTCCGGGATTTTGACTTTTCACGTCCCGTGCTTGTATCACATGACAAGGATTTGATAGCGCAGATTCGCACTGTTTTGAAATTGCGCGTAGGCAGTCTCATATCGCTTACTGACGGCGAGGGGAAAGAAGGTGACGCTTTACTCAAGTCGATAAGCGCACGCGAAGCTGTATTTGAAATGGAAGGACCAGTACATACAGTCAGCCGACGAACTACTTGCAGGCTGTATTGCGCACTGATCAAGCATGATCGTTTCGAATATGTTGTACAAAAGGCGACAGAGATCGGCATCAGTGAAATTGTGCCCGTTATCACGCAGCGCACGGTGAAGCGCCATGCGCGGACCGAGCGGCTCATAACGATAGCTCGCGAGGCAGTGGAGCAGTCAGGACAGGCATGGATGCCTCTTATGCGAGAGCCCATCATATTGCTATCTGCTCTGAAAGAGGTGGAGTCGCAAGGCGGTGCGGGAGTGTTTTGCGATGTTGGCGGTGAAAATATTTTTTCTGTCATGGATTCATTGAATGGACAAAACATTTCGTTATTCATTGGTCCGGAAGGAGGGTGGGATAATGAAGAGCGTAGTGCCGCACACGCTGCGAACTGTCGATTTGCGAGTTTGGGAGATACGGTCTTGCGCGCAGATACGGCAGCGGTTGCAGCTGCATTTACTGCCTGCAATTATCATCGAAAATGATTGACGCTATGCCTACCGTTTCATTTAAGGATGAGTCGCGCTATGATCTCATCGATGATTGTAATGAGTTTCGTTGGCTCATAGAATGCGCACAAAAAAGGATTCGACGATTCTTGAAACTTTCAAAAAACGAGAAAGCATCCATCCCTCCCTCTGCTATAGAGCAGACGCAAGAGATTGGCATTTGTCTTCTGAAAAATCTTGATCGGAGATCAAGCGATCTTGAAGCACTCCAAAAACGGTTGGCGAGAAAAACTGTGGCAGACTCAGAGTTGCGCAACGCATCAGCAACGCTCATTGATTGGCGCAGTTGGCTGCGGAGCATTTACGGCATAGCCGGCTCACTGTGCGTTTCTCTTGATTGGCAATCGCCATCATTCGATTTTTCTGTATGGAGTCAAGCAGGTTTGCAGCGAGGAAAGATCGAAGCTACGCTCAGCGACTACAAGCGCGACCACCATTTTGATGCGCAGGATTACGAAAAGAAATTTTTTCGTGAATATGTTGATGCGCCATTCAAGGTATTTGGATCGGCGTATGCGTGCGCGAGCGGCATGGCTGCCTTTACCACTGCTGTCCAGTCGCTTGTCGGAGAAGGAAAGGTGACAGGGTCCGTTTTGGCGGGCGCATCTGTCTATTTTGAAAACAAAGAACTTCTTGCAAAATGGTTTGGCGACCGTCTGATTGAAACTGATGAATTTGATACAGAGGGAATACGCGCCATTTGTGAAAAGCAGCAACCCTCTTTAATTGTACTTGATACAATCGGCAATACCGCATCAGTCGCATCGTCTGATCTTGAGAAGTTGATTGCATCGATCGGTAGCGTGATTCGTAGCGAGACCTACCTCATTTTGGACAACACGAGCGCAAGCATTTGTTTCCAGCCGTTAGCGCGGATGCGAACCATGCCGCGAAAGGTTCATCTGATCGTGATCGAAAGCCTCAATAAGTTTCATCAATTTGGATTTGACCGTGCTACGGGAGGAATCGCATGGGGTGTCGGCGCTGGCATCAGCCGTTTTTTTTCCTATCGGATGCATCTTGGCACAAATATCCCTGATTTTTCCGTGCATTCGCTGCCATTGCCGAATCGCGCATTGCTCGAGAAACGGCTTTTACGCCACGGGAGAAACGCTTTTATCCTCGCTTCTCAACTTGAGGATCATGTTCGTTCCGGAGAATCACGCTTCGTAGAACAAATCGTCTATCCCGGACTTTCGACATACCCGGGCTACGCATGGATGCGGCGCAGAACGTTTCATGGCGCGTTTCTCGCTTTGCGATTCAAAGAGAAGTTTCGGACCGGCAAAATATATCGTGATTTTGTATCACGTGTTATACGGCGTGCGCGGCGTGAAAAAATACCGCTCATTGGCGGTACGAGCTTTGGGTTGTCCCCGACTCGCGTATATCTGACAGCGCTGCACGCGAGTGCCACTGAACCATTCGTGAGAATATCGGCTGGTACGGAGACTCGTTCAGAAATCCAGTGTATCGCCGATTGTATCAAGAAAGAGTTATGAACGCAGATTACTACGATTATTGGCAGAGCAGTGTGTATGCGCGATACATGGAGCGGATCGGATGGCGCGCTATCGGGCAAGCGCGTTCCTACGGATATGCATTCCGCATAGGTCCTGTTGCGATAGTAAAATACATCTTGACTGATGCGGAACCGGATATTTCCTCGATCCGCGCGGCTGGTTTTCGACATGGTATGATCTATTGGGCTCCCTGGCAGCGTGCCGATATCTCCGCATCGTGGCATACTCTGCCGCAATCTTGGTATGTGCATGACTGGCGGCAAGGAGTATCATTTGTGCGGACTGACTACCTTGACCATTGGAATGTCCGTGCGCGCCGGAACTTACGCGCTTTTCGAGCGAGCGGAGCAGCGCTTCGAGAAGGGACTTGGCGGGAATATCAGGAGGGACTTTCTCGATCGCTTTTACCAAAAGATTTGCGATGGCTTTTTTCTCGGAAAATTGATGCCATGCGAGGTGAAGACATGGCGTTTTTTCTTGTTGAGCTCAACGGACTCGTTGTTGGAGGACTGGCAACACTGGAGTACGACTCCATCAGCGCACATATCTCCGCGTTCCTAACAAAAGAGGGTAAACAGGTCAATGCCGGCACTGCTTGCATTGATGCATGGTATCAGTATGCTATACGAAGCGGCATCCGTTATCTTCATTTCGGCGGCGTGTGGAACAAAACCGATCCCAAGGAGTGGCAGGGATTTTCAGAGTTCAAACGTAATTTTATTGATAAAGAGTTGGAATTAGAGCACGCATGCTGGAGATTATTTTAAGTTTTTACCCCTGCGGTCGTCATGGGATGTATGATAGAAAATATCTATGAACGATACGAATAAGCCAGTACTATTTTTCGATTTTGACGGAGTGCTTGTAGACTCTTTTGATTTTGTCGTTGACATTGCAAAAGAGTTGAATTCGCATGTGGATGCATCGCTCATACGTTGGGTAATGGAAGGCAATGTCATGGAGCAATTACAGGAATTAAAACGTCGGACAGGTTTTGTGGTGGATCATGATCATTTTGATCAGCGATACGGCGCGCATCTTGCTGGCCATCCGCTCATTGCTGGCATGAAGGAGGCAATAGAAGATGTTGCACGCGATCATTCGCTGGCAATCGTTTCTTCTTCGCACAGTGATCCGATCAAATCATTTCTTGACACACAGGGGATTTCGCAGCATTTCGGAGCAGTTCTTGGCAAAGATGTGCATCCGAAAAAAACGCACAAGATGCAAACGTACCTCGCTAAGTTCGGCGGTCAGAAGCAGCCAAAAAGCCTTTTGGTGACTGACTCGCTCGGAGATATAGAAGAAGCGCACAGTCTTGCGATCCCGTCTCTAGCTGTCAGCTGGGGATATCATCCCGAGCAGACGCTCCGAAAAGGGAATCCTCATGCAATCGTACACAAACCGGAAGACTTACCCCAGATGATTAGGGATTTGCTTTTCGGATCGTAAGGCTATGGCGATTGTTCTGGAAATACTGATACCGCTCGCCGCGCTCGCTGTTTGTATTTTTTATTTCGTCGTATTCGTGTTTTTGCCCGGCCATTTGCCGTTTGTGCCGAGCAAGAGAAGATCGGTGGCTGCAATCATTGCCGCTGCCGGTGATATTACCGGTAAGCGAGTCCTTGATCTCGGCTCCGGCGACGGCAGGATCGTGATTGCATGCGCGCGTGCCGGCGCGTATGTGACAGGATATGAAATAAACCCTGTTCTTGTATGGTATGCACATCGGCGCATCGCACGCGCTGGATTCAGCGATCGCGCTGTCATCAGGCGAGCTGATTTTTGGAAGCAAGATATGTCGGGCTTTGATATTATTATTTTTTATGGCGTGGTATACGCCATGCCGCGACTGGAAAAAAAGTTGCGTTTCGAGTTGCACCCTGGAGCGCGTGTCATTGCCAGCCACTGTGCGTTTCCTACGTGGAAGCCGGTCGCGCAAAACGGCATGATATCAGTGTATGAGCAGGATCACCCCTATGGCTAGCAGTATACCTCCATCATATTCTTTTTTTCGACGTACAATTCTGACTTGGTACCGCAAACACGGCCGTCACGATCTGCCGTGGCGCACAACGCGCGATCCCTATAACATTCTCGTGTCCGAAGTGATGCTACAACAAACGCAGATACCACGTGTTATTCAAAAATATCGTGAGTTTCTTCGCGCGTTTCCTACATTGCGCGCGCTTGCCGCTGCACGTGCTCGCGATGTCCTCTCCTGTTGGCAAGGTCTGGGCTATAACCGTCGAGGGCTCTATTTGCAACGAGCAACACAGCAGATCATGGATCGCTTTCACGGAACGTTTCCAAAGAATGTTGCGCAACTTGAGTCATTGCCTGGGATCGGACCATACACTGCGCGTGCGGTAGCTGTGTTTTCTTGGAATAGCCCCGAGCTTCTTCTCGAGACCAACATCCGTCGTGTTATGTTGCATTTTTTCTTTCCCGATCAAGACCGAGTACCAGACTCGCTTATTGAGCCGTTGCTGCAAAAGGTCTTGTATAAAAAAGACCCGCGTACGTGGTATTGGGCATTGATGGATTACGGAGCAGGGCCGCTCAGAAAAATCATGAATCCGAATCGGCGCAGTAAACATTACTCAAGGCAATCGAAGTTTGAAGGTTCGCGCCGGTATGTCCGCGCGAAAGTCGTATCGTTATTGCTTTCTCGTAAACGGGCAATGGCATCAGATGCTATCGTTCGTGTTCTTACAAACGACACACACTGCAAAGAGTATGTCATGCGCCACGGCATTAGCGAAGTCCTTGATGCGCTTGTGCGTGAGGGCATGATACAACTCAACGGACGCTCTTATGCTGCTGCCTAGTAGAACGAATAGCCGGTCAGGGCTTGCTCTTTGCGTTTTTCAAACGTTTCTTTTGAAATCTTTTTTGCCTTGTACAATCTTTCCAATGCCTTGGTCATTGTCACCATGCCTTCTTCTCCGCCGGTCTGCATGACGGAGTTGATCTGCTCAAAGTTGCCGGATCGGATGATATTTGCCACCGCTTTCGTATTGATGAGGATTTCTCGCGCCGCGACCAGTGCGCCGGCATCCGAAGGGACGAGCTGTTGAAAGATTACTGCCCGGAGGTTTTCGGCAAGCTGCGTTTTGATTTGGCGCTGTTCGTGTGGTTCGAAGATATCAATAACGCGCAGTATCGTGGATGCCGCGCTTGACGTATGCAGCGTTGAAAATACCAAATGCCCCGTTTCCGCGATCCGCAGCGTTTGCTCTACTGTATCTTTATCCCGCATTTCACCCACCATGATAACATTTGGGTCTTGGCGAAATACCGTGCGGAGAGCGGAATCAAATGTCGGCGAGTCGATGCCGATCTCCCGCTGTTCCACGGCGCTTTGCTTATGCTCAAAGACATATTCGATCGGATCTTCTACAGTGATGATTTTGCATGTTCGTTCAGCATTGATTGCGTTTAACATCGCCGCAAGCGTTGTGGATTTCCCGCTTCCCGTAGGGCCGCAGACCAGAATCAGGCCGTGTCGCAGCTTGGTGAGCGTGCGCTCTGTTTCGCCTAGGTTGATATCATCAAATGTCGGAATGTCTGCTTTGATAATGCGCGCGCAGAGCGCCGCATGCCCCCGTTCGTAGTGTACATTGATACGCAGGCGTTCGTTGCGTGAAAACGCGTAAGCAAAGTCCGTATCACAGCGCTGCGCGAGTTCATCTTTCGCCTTTGGCGTAAGCACTTGCGCGATAAGTGCGTCGAGAGCCGCATCATCGAGAATATCACCGTTATAGTCGGCAAGCTCTCCATTGATGCGCAGCTGCGCACTCTTGCCAAACATCAGATGGATATCTGACGCATTCTTTGCGTACGCCTCTTTGTACATGTCGTAAAAGGAGAGTTTTGCCATGGCTGTGAATTTATCTTATTGATATAATGCTATCATTTTGATATAATGCTATCATTATAGCCATTACCAGATTTTGAGCAAGGAAGAAAAGGCGGAATTGTAGAAATATAACGTGGGGACTTCGAGGGATTTAAGGATAGGACGGGAGAATTGAAAAAACAGTGAGATTAATCTATAATTATTGATATATCCGAGATATATCAATCGGTAGTTTTAGATATCTCCATTTTATTACTATGGCAATAGAAAGTAGGATTTCTGAAAGAGTAGCAGCTCAGGAGCAGAAAGACGTTCTACAAAAGCCGGAGAGTCCCAAACAGCAGCTTGAGAAACTTACTGCTGAACTTACGGCACTTACCGCAAGAATCAAAGAGCGTGCCGAGCCCGTTCATACAGCAGCCGTCATTCAAGAACACGATGCTTCTCTGCAAAAGTTCGCAGCGGAGTCTAACGTTTCTACCCAAGAAGCTGCGTCGACACCTGAAGAAACTGCTCAAGTTGCGACAGAGGTAGATGAACGCAACACAAGGATGAGCGAATTGCTTCAAGACGTTTCCGACATAGAAGTTCTCCTGGCTACCTACGGCGAAACAACTCCGACACGGGAGGCGCAAGAACAAACCGCAGAGGACAGGCCTGAAGAGCAGTTCACACAGTCGAGTCAACCACACGGTTCTGACGCAGCGACCGAAGATTTTTTGCGTTCTTGGCGAGAAACAAGGACCCAACGAAAGCTTCAGAAACGCGAAAAAGAGGAATCTGATACAAAGTCATCACAGAGTGAAAGGAGAGAGGTGCGCACTGATGAGTTGGAACAAGAGCTGCTTATGCAACGAGGATACCTTAATGAAAGTCAAGAACAGGTACATAATTACCAAAAAAAATTAGATGCTAATAATAAAACAAGAGAAGAATTAAATGAAGCGAAAGAAAAAATAAATCAAGACATCGAAGGAACAGAGAATCGTATTACAAACGGCGAGCAGGCTGCCAGGCAACAAGAAGAGCTTATTCAAACCACGTCAACTGATATTGAAACATTATCACAACAACTCCGAGAGCTCCAAGGTAGATCCTCGGCAGAGAAAGATAAGGACGCAAGAGCAGCCCTTGAAAATGAGATTCAACGCGTACAAGAAACCATCGTAGAGAAGAAAAACGCGCTTTCTACTTACCAAGAGCAACTGCGAGCAATCAAAGAAAATCTTGAAAAGGACAAAGAGCATCTTTCTCATGTAGAACAACAGAAGAAGGAGCTCCTCTCTAGAGAAGTAGAGCTTATGAAAGAACAACAAGAACTGCAAAGTGATATCGAACAAGCACAACGCGACGTCATCGGACACCAACAGAACATAGAAAAAATAAAAGATATTATCGAACAGTTGGAGAAAAATCCGGATCTAGACATGACATATATACTGCCCAATCGAGGAGGAAGTATTATAATTAAAACGAAGTAAGACGTAACGTATTATGCTTGATCCTGCTATCAAACGAATAATTGATGAGAAAATTCTTGATTTGAAAAAGCAAAAACTTTCTCCTGTTGTATTTCAAGCGAGAGCCCGACTTGCTGTGTATGAAGTAGCGCAAAAAGCGCTTTCCGCCATATTCTTAAAAATTTCACGAGCAGATCAGAATATGAAGCAGTCATTACTGGCGATACGGAATAAGCGTCTCGCTCGGATCGAACAACGCGCGATAAGTCTCATACGAGATAAACTAAAAGCGTAGTATTTTTGTCACTTTTTGCAATTTTCTTTTTTATTGTATACTACCCTCATCCATTATCCATCACTTTTCTGTAAATCTATGAAAAGACTTGCGTTTTTCGTTTTGATCGGCGCGCTTCTTATGCCTGCCGGAAATCTTCAGGCTCAATTAGCGAAGCCGACGATCACCTCTTTTGAGGTTACGGGAGGCTATTTTCTGATTGAAGGTGAAAATGCGACATTTTCCTGGAAATCGGAGAATGCGTCTTACTGTATGGCCGACGGAGACTGGTCCGGCACGCGAGATGCGTCAGGGTCTTTTGATCTCTACATCACCAGCACGGTTGGATACGCGCGGTATCAGTTAGTTTGCTATGATTCCCTCGGCAATCGCAGTTCATCTGCTGTCTTGACTCCGTTTGTAGGGTCATCCGGTTTCAAAAAACAACAGGGCAGCTTGGCGGTTGTTTCTGCAAAAGTGACATCTACTGATCCGAATAACGCCACCATTGTTGCGGAAATGACGCAAACACCCGCGGCCGCTTCGATCGTATTGCACGAGATGACAACCGGACCTGCTGATCCGGCTGATAAATTGAGTATGTTTTTGCCCTCAACAGCGCTGACGAGCGGAACCGTAACTTTCCGTTTTGACGGTCCCGCACGGCCAACTGCAGGTAAATCATACGCGTACACAATCACGGCTCAAGGCGTGAACGCGACCGACATTACGACATATTCAGGCACTATCACGATTGACGTTGATTTTAAGGTGGAGTCGACGCGTACTGACGCTTCTACGCAATCAACTGGGGACGGCGTCGAACGCATCGAATCAGAGAAAAATGTGTATGTGGCATTTTCACACCCTGCAAAAAACGTAACAACAACTGTTACTTCCTTTGATCAGGCAGGCACGCAGCTTACCAGTGAATACGTGAAGACATACGAGTACCCTTCCTACCTTTATCAGAATGATCAGAAAGGCTTTGCGGCAGGAACATTTTCTAACCTTCCGCGTGGGAGAAAGTTTCAATATGTTGTTAAAGGGCAGGAGCGGGGAAGCGGCAAGCCGGCCAGTTATACCGGCACGTTTACGACAGCGCCCGAGATTTTGGTTTCAGAGGGAGATATTATGCCATCTTATACGGAAGCCTATATTACTTGGAAGACAAACGTGCCAACCGGTAGCGCGATCGAATATTATACAACTGACCCCAAGAACACCCAGTTTGCCTTTAGCGAGCAGGAGTATCCGCAAACATTCCATAAAGTGACTGTAAAAGACCTCAAGCCGGATACCGAGTATAAAGCAATCATCCACGCGTATATCCACAATGAAGGCGGCGAAACGGATACCACGAAGAAAATGACGCCCCTTACGTTCCGCACAAAAGTGGCGACGCAGGATATGATCGTCTGCCCCGAAGTATATGCGCCGGTCTGCGGAAAAGACAACAAGACATATTCAAACAGCTGCAAGGCCAAAGCCGCTAACGCTTCAGTCGCGTATGAGGGTTCGTGCAAGCCATTTAAGATCAGCTCTCTTCGTGTAGATAAACTTGACGCGTTAGGAAAGTCAGCGGAGGACGAACGGTCGTTTGCGATCAGCACCAGTGATCCATTCAGCAAAATCGTCATTTCTCTTTGGGAAGCGCCGAATACATCAATAACGCAACCAACGTACACTACGGCGACGATCCAAGGGAATGGAACGCTTACGTCGATATATGTCAGTCCCGGTGTATTCGATAAGAAATTGCGGCCGAATAAAACGTACAAGTATCTCGTGACGGCATACAAATACGGCGCGACAGAGGACCTTAATACCAGCGTAGGGGATACGTTTACCACATCAGATTTCACTCCTTCAAAATGGCCCTCGAATCAATTCAACATTGAAAAAGTTGAAGTGTCATCCTTTGATAATGCCGGCAATCCTGCACAAGATACGCGCACTTTTACGGTATGGATGAATGCTCCTTTTTCAAAGATTACAATCAACGTATGGAAGGTGCCATTCTCAGGCGAGATTAACTGGCCTACCGCTCTTTCCGGCGCTCCTTATACATCCGAAAGCACAAAAGGTGATGGGTCGACAAGCAAAGTAACACTTGCCCCGACGTTCGATAAAAAGTTTTTGCCCAACACGCGATATGCCTACACCGTTTTGGCAGATTTGTATAACTCATCACAGAGTACTCTCATCAACTCGAATACTTTTTCTCAAGGTACGTTCACCACATCAGACTTTACACCCTCGAAAGGTGTGCCGATCACGCTTGAAGGCAGAGTATATACCGCAGGCGATGAAAAAGAAGAGATGCTCTACCGCGACTTTGGTGTCACGTATAAGACAGATCTCTTTAAAGGCAAAAAGACCGAAACGCTTTCCGTCTATGAGCAAGCGACAAACAAACGCATTGCATATAAAGATTTAAGTAATGAGCAGTCATTCGTTGACAACTTACATGCAAATACAACGTACCGGTATCTCTACGAGATCACTGACGAGTATGGCACATACGGGGCTGCACAGGGTTCGTTCACCACAGGAACACCGCCGGTCAAAAAACTCGAAGGCCGCGTGTATACCGCGGGCGAAGAGAAATACGAAGCGTTGTACCGTGATTTCGGTGTGTCGTACAAAGCCGCTGATTTTAAAGGAAAACTCACCCAAATACTGGAGGTATTTGAATTGCCAAGCAACACACGTATTGCGAAGAAAGATTTGGCGTATGAGCACTCGTTTGTCAGTGGTCTGAAGCCGAAGACGAAGTACCGGTATCTATACGAAATCATTGACGAGCGGGGCGTGACTGGCAGAGCAGAAGGGACATTTGAGACCAGTACACCTCCGAAACCAAAAGAAGAAAAACAGGAATTTGCTGTCCGCACTGTTCGTGTGGAAAAGCAGACACAAGTTACCGCGGATGGCGGCATTGAGCCTATTGAGAGTGCGTACGACCTTTATCCAACATTCAGCCGTCCGGCAAAGGAAGTCAAACTTGACGTGTATCAGAAAAAGGATAACTCGCGCGTATCGAGCTATACGTATCCTGAACAATTCGTCACTGCAGATAAAACGAGCTTTGCTTTGAGCGTATTCGGCCTTGAATCAGCAACTGACTATCGGTATATCATTACCGGCCGCGCGCAAGATACTGGCGAGCTCGCGCGATACGAAGGAGAGCTCAAGACGTCAGCATTCAAAAAGAGTGCGATTTCAGAAGTGCCTCCGACACCTAAAGTGACACCACCTCCGGATTCATCCGAGCACGGGCAAATTTGCGGCCAAGCGATCACGTATGGTCGCAATCCTGCAAACGGACAAGTGAGACAGTTTCCTACGACGTGTTTGCCCGAAGGTTGGGAGCAGGTTCCGTATTCAGAGATCATCGGAGTGCCTGTTGAAAAGCCAACGCAGGGCGTTTCTGATGACAAGCGTGAAGAGCAAGCGCGCGCGATCGAAGAGAAAGCAAAACTTCTGACCGAACGCAAACTCGACGCGGTGCTTTCCGAGCTCCAGCAATTACGTGATAAGGTTAAAGAGCAGGAAACAGAGTTAAAATATCTCAAAAAGATTTCCACCGACGTCGGAAAGCTCGCCGAGGCCATGCAGGAAGCGCTTACCACCTTCGTTACCTACGGTGTGGACTCCAATACCAAATATCTCGGAGCAGGTGAACGCGCCGCTGTGGTGCGTTCCTATCAGACAGCATACGGCAAGCTGCCGGATAGCGATAAAGAGCTTGAAGATATGATCCGCATCGCAAACGGCAGATTTCCTTCGGAACGCAACGAGACAGCGGAAAAGCGGGCGAATTTGCAATTCAAGCGTATCTTCAAGCGCGTTGCAAATCTGCGCAATGACAATGATCGAGCGGCGATCATGGTGATGGCATACGGACTGCGGCAGGCTGCGGAAAATCGCAATATGCAGAGCGAGGCACGAGGCATTACAACGTTCAAAGCAATCTATGACCATACGCCGCAGAGCCCCGAAGAATGGAATATCATGCAATCAATCACATACTCCGGCGCAAGCCGCAAGAAAGACAGCGATAAAGATCTGCTCGCCGATGAAGATGAAAAAGATTACGGTACTGACCCGAATAATCCTGACTCGGACGGCGATGGATTTGCCGATGGTTTGGAAGTAGAAAACGGATTTAATCCGGCAGGGGAGGGGAAATTTGAGGCATAGCAGCTATGCCTCAACATACATTCTACGGACGCAAGCGCAATCTTTTTGACCCACATTCAACAGCGCCGTTTAAGCTCTCACGATCCAAAATCGAGCTCTTCACCAAGTGCGCGCGTTGTTTTTATCTTGATCGCCGTTTAGGCATCGCGCAGCCGCCGGGATTTCCCTTTAATCTCAACTCCGCCGTTGACCACCTACTGAAAAAAGAATTCGATATCCATCGCGCAAAAAGCAAGGCGCATCCGCTTATGGCAAGTTATGGTCTTGACGCTGTGCCGTACGCGCATGAGCAGCTCGACGAATGGCGTGATCCGTTTCGGGGTATTACATATCATCATAAACCCTCCAATCTGCTCGTCACCGGCGGAGTTGATGATGTCTGGATCAATCCTTCCACCAAAGAACTCATCGTCGTTGATTACAAAGCCACCAGCAAAGATACCGAGGTCACAATAGATGCTCCATGGCAAGATTCATATAAACGGCAGATGGAAGTGTATCAGTGGCTGTTCCGCCAAAATGGGCACTCTGTATCAAATACGGGATATTTTGTATACTGTAATGGGAAGCGGGACGCCGAAGCGTTTGACGGCCGGCTTGAGTTTGATATCAAGCTGATACCCTATGAGGGATCTGATGAATGGCTTGACCATACGCTTCTTAGCATACGATCGTGCTTGAACTCTGCTTCTATCCCCATCGCTTCGCGTATGTGCGATTATTGCCAATATGCGACAGCAGTAGGGGATGCCCTCCGTGATCCGCTCTTCACTTAATCTCTAAAAAAGTGCGTATGATCTTATTTCTTAAAATCATCCTTCTTTTCAGCGCTGTTACCGGTTTTCTGATCAGTTTCTATCTTTTCCATAAAAAACGGTCCCGCGAAACACTCATATGCCCGGTGGGATTCAAATGCAATGAAGTATTGCACAGCAAATACTCGCGTTTTTTCGGCATACCGGTTGAGCTTCTCGGTATCCTTTATTATGGATTCGTGATTGTCGTATATACGATCATATTTCAAGTAGGCGATGTGGTATCACAGCCCATCCTCTTTTTTGTGACGAGCATTTCTGTCGCGGCATTTCTTTTCTCGCTGTACCTCACATTCATCCAGGCATTTCAAATCAAACAATGGTGCTCGTGGTGCCTCACTTCAGCCGGCTTATCCACCTTTATTCTTTTTGCATCACTTTCTACGACGCAAGTCGATGCCATGGGGGTTCTCATAGAGTACTACGATACGTTCTTTATGGCGCATGTGGTTTCCTATGCCGTCGCGCTTGGCGTTGCCACGATTTTGGATGTATTTTTTTTCAAGTTCCTCAAAGATTTTCGCATTTCAGAGTGGGAAGCTGATGTGCTGCACACCATATCCGAGGTGCTTTGGTTCGCGTTTGGATTTGTGGTATTAACCGGAGCCGCCCTTTACTTTCCGGAAAGCGAATTTCAGAGCCAGTCGCCGACATTTCTTGCGCACCTTGCCATCATTATCGTGCAGCTCATACTACTTAGCAGCTTGAGTCTTCTGATCACACCTCGACTGCATCATATCTCTCTGAAAGAAGAACATCGCCACCAAAGCGGAGAACTGCAGCGTACCCGCCGCTGGGGATATACATTGGCTTCGCTGTCGTTTGTCACGTGGTATTACTCTTTCTTTCTGGCGTTCGTACAATTATCAGGCGTGAGTCTTTCGTCGATTCTCTGGCTCTACGCCGGTCTTGGTTTTGTCGCTGTCGTTGCCAGTCAGGTCATTCATCGTTCGTTTGGCCACGTCTAGCATTTGTTTGTATTGCCTGCCATGTTGAACCATCACGAATGATGATCCAGTCAACGGGTTCATCCCATGGTTTTCGTGTGAAGTTTTGTCTCGAAAAGCGGCTGATGTCCGTTACGCCGATACGGATCCATTCCAATGGAATCGCCGAGAGGAAGCGGTCAAACCATCCGCGTCCGCGCCCATGCCGTGTACCTGACGCATCAAAGCGGATCCCGGGCGCAAGGATGCCGCACGCCAGCGATCCTACTGCACGAGCCACATGGTCTGCATACGCGAATGGATCTGCCTGTTTGCTTTTTGGCACCGTATGGATAGGTCGTTTTTCGTCAAAGATAGGCTTAAGAAATGGAATCGCACGAGGGTCAATTTCGTCTTGCAGAGGTTCATACGTCACCCATGCGGGAAGAGTGCCAATGATTTTTTCAAAAGAATTGTCTTGATGAGTGTTCATTGCTTACTTGCATGAATCTGCTATACTAATCCCTATACATTAACACAGAGTAATCGTATGGCAACAAAAAAAGTCGTGCTCGTAGAAGATGATTCCATGCTTCTGAAATATCTCTCTGCCGCGCTGTCGGCTGAAAAAGATATTCAGGTACTTACGGCAAGCGACGGAGAAGCAGGTGAAAAGTTGATCTTGCAAGAGGTTCCCGATCTGGTCCTGCTTGATATTATCATGCCAAAGAAGAACGGCTTTGAAGTGTTAGAGGCGGTGAAAAAGAACTCTCCGACAAAAGATGTTCCCGTCATCATGCTTTCCAATCTCGGCCAGCAAGGGGATATCGACCAGGCAAAAAAACTTGGCGCCGAAAATTATTATGTGAAGGTTGATATGGAAGTTAGCGATATCGTTGAAAAGGTAAAAAAGTTTCTCGGCATCTCATAACGGAGATTGTTGCTATGTTTATATCAAATGAACGGCTAAAAAAGATTCTCATCGATGCAAAAATGATCGATGAAGCCACGTGGAAAAACGTGGTGGAAAATGCCAGCCGTTTGAGCTGTCCGGTCGAAGATATTTTGAAAGAGCGTGATATCATCGGCGGACATTTATTTTATGAACTGGTGGAAAAAGGGATCGGCATTCCGTATGTGAATCTCAAAAAGATCGACATAGCAAAAGAGGTGCTCGACCGTTTTAGTCCGGAGCTGGTGAGTGCCTACAAGGCTATACCGTTTGAATATGACGCACGCAAAAAAAAGTTGAAAGTCGCGTTTCAAGACCCTGCCGATACCAGGGCGATCGGCGCACTTGAGAAAAAATGCGGCTGCAAGATCGACGCGCATTTCACCGGCAAAGAAAGCTACCGTTTTGCTTCACGGCACTACCATAAGAGCATTTCAGAAAGGATTAGAAAGATTATCCAAACTGCCGCAAAACGCGCTCCAAAAAAAACATCGGATACTCTTGGCTGTAAGATTTTTGGGCATATCATTGAATATATCTACTACTCACAGCCATCAGATGTGCACATCGAACATCTGCGCGACAGCGGCATCATCAAATTGCGCATCGACGGCTATCTGCGCGACGAGATAGCGGTACCGTCTGAAATAGCGACCTCGATAGTGGATCTCATCAAAAAAGAATCCTCGCTTACTACCGATGCCCGCCATCAGACGGCGGATGGGCGTTTCGCATGGAATGTGCTTGGCGAGCTCCTTGCATTCCGTGTTTCCATTCTTCCGACTTATTACGGCGAGAAAGCATGTCTGCGCGTATTGGATGAATCGCGCCAAAAAGCCAGTTTGCGCGAACTCGGATTTCGCGATACCGATATCAGTTTGATTCAAAAAGAGATAAAAAAACCTTACGGTCTTGTGCTGGTTGCCGGTCCGACCGGATCCGGCAAAACTTCTACGCTGTATGCGCTGCTCAAGCTGCTCAATGTCGAAGGCGTGAGCATCGCAACGATCGAAGATCCGGTGGAATACAGTATTCGCCACATCAATCAGACGCAAGTGGATGCGGAAAACGGTTTTACGTTTGCGCGGGGATTGCGTGAGATCTTGCGCCAAGACCCGAATGTTATCATGGTAGGGGAGATCCGCGATAACGAGACGGCGGGGATCGTGATCCAGTCCGCATTGACCGGTCACATCGTGATCTCAACATTGCATTCCAATACAGCCGTAGAGAGCATCACGCGTCTGCGCAATATGGATATCCGACCGTATTTATTGTCACCAACTGTGAACCTTGTTGTTTCTCAACGTCTCGTGAAGCGCATCTGTCCGTACTGCCGCGTAAGCTATGCTCTCGACAAAGCATTTTTGGACTCCATTGATAAGGATACCGGCATTCGTCGCTCGTTGGATAAATTAAAAAAGCTCGGTCTTTTGAGCTTTACCACCTACGATGAAGTGCGATTCTATCGCGGGCAAGGGTGCGGCAAATGCAATGGGACAGGTATGAGCGGCCGTATCGGGATATTTGAGATTTTTGTAGTTGATGAAGAAATCCGTAAAATGATATTGGAAGATGCTCCTGCGCTTGAGATCCAGAAACGCGGGGAAGAAAAAGGCCTCCTCACCTTATTCGAAGATGGTCTCACTAAGGTCATTGAAGGCGAAACATCAATCGGCGAAATCATGCGGACGCTGAGCTAGTGTAATTTCTTGACGCCAGTGAGGCAGAGTGCTACAAAGGAAGCATTATTCTTTGTTGGAATCTATGCTTGATATTAAATTTATTCGAGAACAGAAAGAAGCCGTAGAACACGCGATTAAGGTGAAAGGTGTCAGACTTGACCTTTCGCATTTGCTCATACTTGCCGATCAACGGAGTGAATTGATGAGAAAGACAGAAAATCTGCGCGCGGAAAAGAATACAAACAGCGAGGAGATCCAAAAGGCGACTTCTCCGGAGTCGCGTGCGCCAATCATCGAGCGCGGCAAACAGATCAAAGAAGAATTGCACGCTCTCGAACAGGAGCTTCGCACGGTCGAAAAAGAGTATGACGCACTTATGCTCCTTGTGCCCAATATCCCGTCTGCTGATACGCCAGTCGGGTCAGACGCGAGTGGCAATCAGGAAGTGGCACGATGGGGGAATCCGCCAACATTCTCTTTTTCTCCCAAAGATCATATCGATCTTGGGAAAGCACTCGACCTGATTGACTTGGAAGCAGGTGTGCAGACAGCCGGATTCCGAGGATATTATTTGAAGAATGAGGCAGCGCTATTGCATGTCGCGCTCCAATGGCATGCGCTGCATAAGTTGGTGGCAAAAGGATTCACTCCCATGGTACCGCCGACATTGGTACGCGAATTTGCTCTCGTGGGGAGCGGACATTTTCCGGGGTTCAAGGAAGAGATTTATCAAATCGCAAATCCAGCCGACATACGAGAAGAGACAGATATGCCGGAGCCGCTCTATCTTGCCGGCACATCGGAGCCGTCTCTGCTTGCCTACCATGTCAGTCGGACATTTGACGAGAAAGATCTCCCGATCCGAATGTGCGGCATCTCGCAGTGCTACCGTTCGGAAGTCGGAAGTTATGGCAAAGACACCAAAGGTTTATTTCGACTCCATGAATTTGTAAAAGTGGAACAAGTCATTATTTGCAAAAACGACACGCAAGAATCAAACGCGTTTTTAGAAGAATTGCGCGGCGTTGCTGAAGAGCTCTTGCTAGATCTCAAGCTTGCCTATCGGGTAATACAGATCTGCACCGGCGATATGGGAGCAGGGAAGCACAAGATGTATGACATCGAGACATGGATGCCATCACGGAATGATTACTGCGAAACGCACTCTGACTCCAATCTCACGGATTGGCAGGCGCGGCGTCTCAACATGAAATACAAAACATCAGACGGCAGAAAAGAATACGTCCATACGTTAAACAACACAGCGATTGCATCACCGCGTATTTTAATCGCCCTCTTGGAAACCTATCAGCAGGAAGACGGATCCATTGCAATTCCCGAAGTCCTTCGTCCCTACATGGGGTATAAGGAAGTGATCAGGAGAGCTTGACTCCTCCCATCGGCGTAAGTAGACTAGCGCACAGGAGGAAGGCGAGATGACACTGAAAAACGAGCATGCCCGCATGGCATGCGAAGCGCTTGACCGTGCTTGTCATCAGTTGGGAATAGCTCGAGAGATCAGCCCATCGAGAACCGTAGCGCGGGCGATAGAATTTGCTCGCATGGATATCGTGCTGACGCAACTCTATCTTGAGGAGATCTTTGGATTCATTGCGGCGTTGGATCCGGAAGCGTTTCACAAACTCGTTACGTCGGTGAATGAAATCACTTCGTGCGCGACAGATGGCCGCCAGTACCTGCAAGCTTTGGCGAAACGGGCGAGCCTGGACTCTCTCAGTGATCTCGCCAAGGAGTACACGAGCAAATTCGAAGAGTTCGAGGCCGCCCTTGCGCTCCTCGAGGCGTCAATGGTAAATCCCTCTGGCGTCGTTCAAGCGGAAGAGACTTTCGTTTATACGGATGAGGGAGAGGAAGAGTCGGAGGAGGTTCCTTCAGCGACAATCATCATGTCAGAGAAGACCTATACTCCTCTCGAAGAGCTCGTGCGGATAGCTCAAAGCAAAGGCGACGCTGATTCGCTCACCCGTTGCGTAACGTTTTTGCATAACGCACTGACAGATTTTGCGCGAGAAGTAAAATTCGCGTGCTATCTGTGGGAGGTGGCGCAATGACGGCGCGAACCATTCTTCTATGGCGCTTCGGTCGATCGGGGCGTCTTTTTTCTTTGCAGCTCCCGCATCATGGTTAGATAGAAAGCGAGGTTATGATCCGATGTAAGCCGTAGCCCAAGTACTTCTTGCACGGAAAACAAATGGCGAAGATACGATTTTGAATAAGACTTGCAGGTAAAGCACGGACATTTCGCATCGAGAGGTTTTGTATCAAATTTGTATTTTTCATTTCTTACGTTCACGATTGAGTACCACGAGTTGCCAGAGGTGATTTTTCGTTTTGTCCATACATACGTTCTGCCATGGCGGGCTTCGCGGGTGGGGATAACGCAATCAAACATATCTACCCCTCTTTGTACCGCGTCTACGATGTCTTCCGGTTTGCCCACCCCCATGAGATAGCGCGGCTTGTCAGATGGCAGCAGTGCAGTGTTCCATGATACGACTTTGTTGCGAATACTGCGCGGCTCTCCCACGGCAAGTCCGCCGATCGCATAACCGTCAAAATCAAGTGCGGTCAGGGCGCGTACAGATTGATCCCGTAGTTTTTTATACACCCCGCCTTGCACGATCCCAAAGAGCAGTGGCCGACGCGTAGGGGAGACGCGCTTTTGTTTCATGCGTTTTTCAAAATGTTTTTTACTCCGTTCCGCCCAGCGAAGCGTTGTTGCGAGTGATTGTTCGGCGTACTCGTACGAACACGGGTGCGGCGGACATTCATCCAGCACCATGATAATGTCAGACCCGATAGTAAGTTGCGCATCGATGACACTTTCCGGGGTCAGTTTGATTGACGAGCCGTCAATCTCTGATTGAAATGTCACGCCGTCTGGTGTGATCTTCCGTCGTTTCGCAAGTGAAAATACTTGATATCCGCCACTGTCGGTTAAAAGAGGGCCGTCCCACCGCATGAAGCGATGAAGACCCCCGTGTTTTTCGAGCACCGCAAGGCCGGGGCGCTGGATAAGGTGGTAGGTATTCGATAGAATGATCTCTGCGCCGAGATTACGCAGCTCATCCGGTGAGATATTTCTTACCGCACCACGCGTTGCTATCGGCATGAAAAACGGCGTATGGATGTTTCCATGCGGGGTCTTGAGTATTCCTCGGCGAATGCCACCGTGCGGGGCATGAAGACGAAAGTATTGCATAAGAATAAGGTTTCTATCTCATTCGACAAACATCGCATCGCCGAAGCTATAAAAGCGGTAGCGTTTTTCCACTGCTATTTTATAGGCATTCAAGATGAACTGCATGCCTCCTTTGTGCTTCCATTCTGCAAACGCGCACACGAGAACAAGGAGGGTGGAATGGGGGAGATGGAAATTTGTGATCATTGCATCCGTAATACGAAAATCGTATCCGGGTGATATAAAAAGTTTGACATATTTTGCGCCAGACGCAAGGCTGCCGTCTTGGGCGCCAAATGCTTCCAGTGTGCGCACAGCTGTGGTGCCGAGTGCTATTATGCGACGCCCTTGTTTTTTTGCTTGCGTGATTGCTCGTGCGGTCGCCGGAGAGATCTCCGCGTATTCCGGATGCATGGTGTGATGTTCAATCTTGTCCGTTCTTATAGGAAGAAATGTGCCGATGCCGACATGGAGGGTGATGGAATGCATTTCTACGCCGATGGCCTGGAGTTTCTTGATCAGGCGTTTGGTAATATGCAGTCCTGCGGTGGGAGCGGCAACTGATCCCGGCTGCCGCGCGTATACAGTTTGGTAGTCGACGAGTCGCGCATGTTTTTTGATATATGGTGGAGTTGGCGTATCGCCGTGCCGCCCGATATATGTGTCAAGCGCCGTGCCGCCTTTAGAAAATCGGATGACCCATGTGCCGTCAGTATTTTTGTGGATCGGGTGCGCGGTCAGTGTCGTGCTGCTTTGTAGCGCAAGCGTATGCCCTTCATTTTTTTCCGAGACATTTTTGAGTAGAGCTGCCCATCGCGCAGCCGACAACTTTTTTACCAAAAAAATCTCTACCTGTCCGCCCGTTTGTTTCTTTCCGTACAAGCGCGCAGGGATAACCTTGGAGTCGTTCCATACCAGCACATCTCCGGCGCGTAGCACGTTTGGCAAATCCGTAAATGTGAGATGGCGCATTTTTTCTTCCTGACAGTTTATTGCCAGGAGTTTGCATCCATCGCGCGGCTTTGCCGGTGTCTGCGCAATGCTCGATTGAGGAAGGGTATAAGAAAAATTTGAAATGTTCATAGTATTCGTTGGCGAGAGATGAATTGTTTAGAGCCGAATGCCATGATTGCCGCTGGAGTGGTAATGCGCAAGAGGTCTATAGTATATCATAAAAAATGAGCGGGTCTCGAAAGGGGAGACCCGCAATGGAAATGAATCGCTCCGACTGGAATCGAACCAGCGATTGAATTGCGCTACTGCGCTTTCGCCTCTTTTTCTAGATGTAGTGGATTTTGAGGCAGCGTGGGTACGCATACGATCGCGCTCATCCTGCATGATTGAGCATCGGAGCGCGCCAAACGTATTGGACTATGTCAGGCCTATTGTCGGTCCCGCCCGGGGGAAACGGACTGGGGGACCGATTTTCGGTGGAGGTCTGTATAGCCAAGTTGCTTGGCATGATTTGGGACAGGCGTGGTGATTAGTGTACGGGATCGAGAGACGGCCAAACCCGCCGGAACGGGTTTTTCGGGCCCACCTCGTAGAGGTGCAGCGTATCGCCCGGGAAGGCGACGTAGAACCGTCCGCTTGGTATCACGTTTACCTCGCTGCTGCCGAAGTATGTTTCGGCATCCACGAGGACGATCTCTCCTTTCTTGATCATTTCCTGGACCCGGCGCTGTCTTTCGAACGGCTCTTCGACTGTGTGTTGGAACATTCTCGGCTCCAACGAGGATGCGGGCAGCCCCTCCAGTTTTTCGATCGTCGCGATGACTAATTCAACACTGATATTGAGTTGCTTTTTCAAGATTAGATGCAATGTTTTTTGCGCCATCCGGGGGAACCTCCTTATATGTGATGGCTTGCGGCAACTACTACAAATGCTCACCACGCACTGCAGCGCATTGGAAATCAGGTATGTCTTTCGTCTTATATTCGTTCGCTCGGGGTTCGGTCGAAATGACATAATGATTTGCATTGCACTGAAGGCGTGGCATTATCAACCACGCATATCCGAAATATAAAAGAACGATAGGACAAACGCGAAGAATACCATCATTTTAGTTTTAACGCAATGATTCATGTGCATAACGCTTTTGACATCTCCTTTAGCCGCGTGATAAAGTTTAATTATGCCTTCCAATCACTCCCTTGAGGCGTTTGCGCCTCTGTTTCAAAAAAATGATTATACGGAAGAAGAAAAATGGTTCATCGAGCCCTTTTTTTCCAATCTTGACCGTTCTGTATACGCGCCGTACATCGTTTCGCCCGAGCTGATCGGCGCTCTGTGCTCCCGTACGAGCCGAGCGTTGCATGATTTGCGCTACCATTATCTGCGGGAGTTTGTAAAGCCGTTCGTTGATCCGGTACGCGAAGAAAAAGATACTGACGACGCGTGGAATGCAAAGGTAGCGCATGGCGGCACGTTACGCGAATTCATTGGCTTTCTCCACCGACACTCTTTACAAGAATTATTTTCCAACCCGCGCGCGCGTTCGTTTTTCATCAAATGGCTTGCGCAATATGGCGATGATTCGATCGCGCAAATGGCTGGCGCGCATTTGTGTTTTTCGGGTTTGTCGCAGGTGGCTATCAAGCATATTGAGGATCAACGCGTAGGCCTTGCCCCGATCGAAAAATCCACGCGCTATGTCAATTACGGCGAGAAGGTGAATGGCCATTATTTGTACTATACGGACCCCACCTGGAAGGATCATGGTCTCAAGCAGGAATACGAGAAGGTGATGGACGGGCTGTTTGATGCGTACCGTTCGCTTCTGCCGCGTATGATCGAATATCTCCAAAAGAAATTTCCCGAAGAAAAAGCATCGGTAGTGGAAAAGAAGGCATTTGACACGCTGCGTGGCATGCTGCCGACTTCCACGCTTTCACAGGTGACATTTTTTGGCAACGGACAAGCGTTTGAATATATGATCAGCCGGTCAGCGCGACACCCGCTCGGCGAGATCCGTTGGGCGGCCGAGGCATCGTACGAAGAGCTCAAGACAATCACGCCTGCATTTTTACGCCGCCTCAAAGACGAAGAACGGAAGGAGAGCATCGAGGCATACCAAGATTACCTCACGCGCAAAGCAGATCGAGTCGCGCCGTTTGCCCGCGAAGCGGGATTGACGGTCGCCGCCGGCAATTCTGAAAGTTCTCCGTCCGTTCGGTTGGTGGAATACGATCCGGAAGGAGAGAACAAGATTATTACCGGAATGTTATACGCATCATCTCAGACGCATGCATCGTGGGAGGATACATATGGGGCAGTACAGAAAATGAGCGCTGCGAAGAAAAAAGATGTCATGGACGCATACCTTGAGGGACGGACACAACGGTGGCAAAAAGTGGGACGAGCTTTTGAGAATGCATACTTACGCTTTGACATTATGATGAACATTGGTTCGTGGCGTGATATTCATCGGCATCGGATGCTCACGCAGCAGAAACAGCTCTTTACCTGCAGCCATGGATATGACACGCCGCAGGACGTGGTAGATGGCGGCTTTGAAAAAGAGTACCGTTCGGCTATTGATGCCGTCGCTGCTTTGCATTCTCGCATTGTCGATCGCGACCCCTACCTTGCGCAATACTGCGTGACGCTTGCACATCGCGTACGTTTCATGCAATGGACCAATGTTCGGCAGTGTTTTTGGGAGATCGAATTGCGTACCATACCGGAAGGGCATCCGGATTACCGACACATTGAACAGGAAAAGTTTCGGTTGCTCGAAAAAGCATATCCTCTGATCACAAGCTACATGCGCGTCAATATCGGGGAGTATGAATTTGCTCGCCGAGGACAGGAAGAACGTATCCAGAAAAAGTTGCATGACCTCTCGGCGACTTTGACATGATCTTCAAAACGTGCTATAATAATAGGTAATATTCTAACATTTGCCGCTATGAAAAAACGCATGAAAAAGAAGTTGAGCACAGGTGTAAAGCTCCCTAAATTAAAGAAAAACGAGCGCAAAAAGGGGAGACTATAATTTCTTTGAAGATAATAAAACAAACCGCGGCAGGTTATCCGCGGTTTATTTTATTATACGAAGTTTGTTGCAATGGCTATCAGAATTGAATGGCGCGTTCAAAAATTTCTCTTTTTTGACGTTTTTTTGATATTGTAATGGTTTCGATTTGCATCAATTGCTCTTTGCAAAATGCTGCAAAACGATCCTTTTCATCAGTGGTCGTTGTTGGTAGCGCAAACCATTCTTTGATGCGATTCTCAAAATATTTTTCCCCAACAGCTACATCGGCGCCAGGTATAGCAAATCGCTGCAGGATAGCGCCGCGAATGACACTGGGTTGCGCGGTAAGATCAAGTAGTTTTTGAGTCTGATCCGCTTCTGTTATTTCTTGTTCTCCATTTGTGTCCCGTTGCGTCAAATCTGTTTGATCCGAATGGCTTCTTGCCGGTGTTGCCGCGCGCGCGCGTCGTTCTGCGCGTACGTTTTTCAAATACGCGCTTACCTCCCGTAAGAACGGCAAGAATGCGGACTCTTTTTGTGTGTGGAGCTCATCCATTCCTTCTCTTGCAATCAATGCGTTTACGGCAGCAAACGTTGTGCGCAGCGCATCATCGCTCCACTCCGGAACGCCCGAAAGCCATTGGTTTACATGAAGCTGCGCCGCCTCCGGAGATGCCGGTGTTTCCGTGGCTTGAATGCCAAGGTCTTTAAGCAGTTTGCCAAATTCCGCATGGATTATTTTTTCATGCGTTCCGGTATCTTTCGGTTTCGTCAATGCATCAATGCGATCAGTAATACGTTGCGACACGTTTGTATAGAGCTCGGCAATATGCTGATTATCTGTTTTTCTCGCAGCGAGTTGATTGACAACCTCAAGCGCATGCTGAAATTCTGATACCGGACGATTTGGCTCCTTGAGCCACAATGTGATTGCTTCATCAAATTGCTCCTGTGGAATATGCTGAACTTCTTTGGCGCTAAATCCAAGGTGGAAGAGAAGTGCGCCACGAGCAACGGGCATTTCTTTCCTCCGAGCTAATTCTTGATTGATAATATCTTGTGCATCGCGCGCAATCGGAGCAAGACGATCTTTGATATCCCCAAAGGCATCTGATGCCCACAATACTTCTGTTGCTTTTAACTTTTTGAGAAGCGCGGCAATCTCTTGGTCTGTGCGTTTCGGCTCCGAAACATATGATTTGAGCAGATCGCGAAGTTGAACTCTTTCGATCTTTTCTTTTTTTTCTGTAATACCCGCGTGCCACAAAAAATCACCCGATATTTGATCGGTTACATTGCGTATCTGACGCTCTGATGCAACCATTTGAACTGTCCGTGTAAAGATTCCGAGAATACCACCACTGCCTTTGAATGTCGTGCCTGGCTTTGATTCAAGCTCACTGATCTCCTCATGAATAAAGGTGCTAAATGTATCGATATTCAATCCCGTTGTGTGAATGTCCTCAAGAATACGTGTCATCGTTTTTTCGTATTCATCTTTTGTCATCAGTCCGCCTTCCATCGCCGATGCAGCCGTTGTCCCGACAATCTGCTCTAATCTATTTGCAAGATAGTACCGCAAACCGTCAGGAGACATTCCTTTCAACTGTTCGCGGGGAAGAATACGGCTTGCAATCGGAGTCAAGACAGCAGCTTTTGTTTCTCCGTCTGCTGCTGGCACTGCACTTTCTTTCTTTAGTCCTGTGTCTGGAGGGGTTTCGTCAGATACGCCGCCCGTCGATGACTCGGATTTCGGTTGTACCTTTCCAACACGCGCGGCAACTCGTTTCTCGATTGACGCGATACCTTGCAGCCCGTTTTCTATTATCGCATATAATTCTTCCCGCGATGGTTGGGCGTTTTGCGTCCCGACCAACTTTGACCAGGTAGATTGGAGAGCCCCCCCAAGAGCCGTGAGTGTACGCTCTTGTTCGGGGGTTGTTTTTCTCTTTGCTGTTTTTCGAGTTGATGTACCGCGTAAAAAATTACGGGCATGCTCAAATGCGTCTTTGAGGATTGAAGGTCTCTCCTTTTTTTGTTTTTCTCTGCGCACTACAAAAGCGTCTAACTCTTTCGTTTTTGATAACATCAGGCCTTGCGCCTCTCTCAATTGTCGAATGAGATCAAGACGAGCATGACGATGACGATCTTGAATTGCCTCTTTTTCTTCATCGTTCACTGCTCGTTCCAGCTGCCGATTTGTTTTTTGCGTGAGCTGAAGTAATTTTTTGCGAAGCTTTTCTCTTTCAAGCATGAGAGCTCCCATGTGAACACGAAGCGTGTCATGTTTTCCTACTCCTCGATAGTCAAGCCGCGCAAGCAATGCTGGTGAATATTCCGGCAAACCCTTTTTCGATCGCGGCACATGGAGGTTTGCTTCTTTGCTCTTTGGACTGCCGAAAAAATCATAAAGACCAGTCAGCACTTTTTTGGCTAGGGGATTACCGGCTGCATCCAATGTGGTTTTATCAACTCGTCCCTCAAGCGTTGGCAATAGTGAACGTTCCGCTTCTTTAATAGTTTTTAAATGATGGAGCGGTTTATCTTTTCGTCGCAGCTCGGCAACCTCTGCGGCGAGTATATCCTTAAATTCGGGTGGGTGTTTCCGTGAGGCCCTCCGTCCTTCAGCGTGATGAGGTTTTCTCGGAATTTCGGATCCCCGGTCAAAGAATCGTTCAAGTAATCCTGGCATAGTAGTGCCTCGTTACATTAATTTCCACGGAAAAGACTGTACATCTCAAATTTATAAACAAGCGCCTCTTCTGAAACAAGCGTGTCAAAGTCAGGAAGATCGCAAACAAAGAGAAGACGATCTAGCTCTTCTCGATTATTCATATATAAAGCATCGTTAATCCTTCGGCATTGCTCTTCGCTGCAGGAATCGATGATTCTCACAAAAACACGCTCCATAATTGTTTCAAGCATCGTTTCCATGTACTCCTCGCGCTCCCAATCAGGGATCTTTTCTACACCGAGGATATCAAAAATATCTCTGCGCGTCAGGTCAGAGAGGAGTTCTGAAACCGATTGTGTTGTACGTTGTGCGGGCATGCTATTCTATAGCATCAAGTATAGCATTTTTATAGCGTTTGTCTATGGTGTATGCTATACTATTTGTTATCCACACCATATGCATCCGTCTCGGGCGAAGACGTAATCTCATGGCAACAAAAAAAATAAAACCGCTTGCGTGGGTTATTACCGTTGATATGGGATATGGGCATCAGCGCGCCGCATATCCACTTCATGATATCGCATACCATGGCGTGATTGCCATGAACGACTATAAAGGTCTGCCGCGCGAAGAGAGAAACACGTGGCGTCAAAGCCGCGAAGGGTACGAGCTCATTTCGCGCTTTCAGGCAAAGACATTTGTCGGTAAGTATGCGTTTAAGCTGTTTGACCGTTTGCAGGAGATCCCTCGTTTTTATCCCAAACGGGATCTGAGCCACCCCAGTCTACAGCTTTTACATACCTATCGGCTTATCGAAAAGCACGGAATTGGGAAACATCTTTTCACAAAAGTACTTAAGAAAAACCAAAGCATTCCCTTGGTCTGTACTTTTTTTCTCCCCGCATTTGCTGCAGAAGTATATGGATACCAAGGCGACATCTACTGTCAAGTATGTGATGCGGATGTCAGCCGTACATGGGTGCCGCGTAATCCGAAAAAAAGCAGAATAAGGTATTTTGCACCGAATCCACGTGTCGCAGAACGACTCAAGCTCTACGGCGTGCGCCCGGAAAATATCTATGAGACTGGCTTTCCGCTTCCCGAAGAAAACATTGGTGTAAAACAGACGATCCTCAAAAAAGATCTTGCGGCGCGTATTGTGCATCTTGATCCTACGGGGAGTATGCGCCATAAATTTGGACACATCATTACCTATCATATCGGCAAAAAACTTGTGCCAAAGGCAAATTCTCACCCTCTTACATTGACTTTTGCGGTGGGAGGAGCTGGGGCACAATCGAATATCGGTCAAGAGCTTATCAAGAGCTTGCGGGCAAAAATACTTGGGGGCGCCATCAGGATAAATCTGATTGCCGGCACGCGGTCGGAAGTTCGCGATTTTTTCCATGAAGTGGTGAAAGAAAATGAATTGAAGAGCGTACTGGGGAAACATATCACGGTGCAATACGAAGAGACAAAACAGGAATACTTCCGTGCATTCAACAAACTATTGCGCACCACAGATATCCTTTGGACGAAGCCATCAGAACTATCTTTTTATACGGGCCTCGGTTTGCCCATTATTATGGCACCTTCTGTCGGATCACAGGAGGATTTCAATCGTATATGGCTCAAGACGATCGGCGGAGGCATCAGCCAGAATGATACGCGCTATGCAGATGAATGGCTTTTTGACTGGATCAAAAGCGGATGGCTTGCCCGCGCGGCGTTGAATGGATATTCTGGCGCGCCCATCAACGGTACCTACGAAATCAAACGCGTGCTTCGCAACCACGGCTACCGCCCCAAGCCGTTTGAAGAAAAATCCACACTGGCGGTCTAGTGCCTCGTTACTAGTATACTATGGCAAAGGTAATCAGGAGATTGCGGATTGTATTGTTCGCAATTCTTTTTTTGTTTTTATTCCTTCTTGGGTTTCTTAATCTTCCAGCAATGAGCGCAGATGAGCCGCGATCGTATGGCGTCACTTTTAGCCCGTGGCAGGCGCGCACCCTTGGTCTTGACTGGAAAGAGACATATCAGGCATTACTCGATGACCTTGGTGTTCGTAATTTTCGTATTTCGGCATATTGGAATGACGGCGAGCCACAAGACGGCACCTATGCGTTTGACGATTTTGACTATCAGCTTGAAGAAGCGCAAAAACGCAGCGCGCGCGTGCTATTTGCCGTTGGTCGCAAATTGCCGCGATGGCCCGAGTGTCATGATCCTGCCTGGATTCGCGGTGCCTCTCGCGATCGATACGAGAAAGAACTCTTTGAATATCTAAAGGCGATCCTTGATCGATACAAAGACAACGACGCTATTTGGGCATGGCAAGTGGAAAACGAATTATTTTTTCCTTTTGGTATTTGTCCCAATAAGCAGACAGCAAAAGTTTTACAGAAAGAAATCGAACTTGTTCGGTCGTATTCATCAAAACCGATCGTCATTACCGATGCTGGCGAATGGTCGGTATGGATCCCGGCGGCATCATACGGCGATATTCTCGGCGCAAGCCTATACCGGGAAAGCTGGAATAGCTATCTTGGATATATTCCGTTTCCAATCCAGCCTGGTTACTATCAAGCACGCGCATGGATAATCAAAAAATTATTTGGATCCTCTGCAATCATTACCGAATTGCAGGTAGAGCCGTGGGGCCCAAAGCCGGTACAAGAGATGACTGCGGAAGAAGGCCTTCGATATATGCCTGTTGAAAAAATAAAAAACAATATCGCATTTGCAAAACGTGTAGGATTTTCTGATGCCTATCTCTGGGGAGCTGAATGGTGGTACTGGATGAAAAAACAAGGTGATGATAGGGTATGGGAAATACTTCGAGAGGTATACCTACCTTGAATTACGAAACTGTTATAACACGCAGAATCTATGAAATTTTTTGGATGGGGCGGTGAAAGAGGAAGGCAGAGAGAGCCGGAGCCGCAACGCGAGCGGCGCGGTGTGGTTAATCGCGAGCGGCTTATCGCGAAAATGGCGGGCTACTATAATGCCCATGACAATATCCAGCACTTTGCAGGGGGAGGCGATGCGAGAGACGGCGATCTGAAGCGCATTAGGGAGATGTATCAGACTTTGCGCGGCATTGTCGTGGACTCCTCGTTTGATTCCGCTACGCTTGATGAGCTCATTGGCGCGATCTACAGCAGAGAGTTGGCTTCAGCCGGTACAGACAGCGACATATTGGAACATATTAGAAAATCACTGACAGCGGATGATGCTATTTCCGCGGCGACTATCCGCAATGTGAGTAATGGAGTATCAGACAAGATGCGCGCGGCGACCGGATACGGGCGCATTGTGTACGGTATCGGAGAGCCGATCGCGTATCTTCCGGCAGATGGGTCAAAGAAACAACCGATCTATCTTGGCTCGCGGGTACGGTACGCCACAAAGATGGGCGGCGGGGATTCCGGCATCGCGAGGATTATTTCTTTCGTTGATCCAAATGGGGTGTTTGAAAATCCCGATTCAACGGCATTTCAAGCGTTGACGAAACCCGATCCAACGAAAGATATGGAAGTCCAATTTCCTCTCCGCATTTCAGAAATTGTGGACTTATATGACGAATAATTTGGAACCGATATTTTCCGTAAGCGAATTTGTAGAATACATTAACCTTGCGATCGGCCGGAGGAAAGTGGTCGTGGAAGGGGAGGTATCCTCTTTTCACGTCAATCAGGGAAAGTGGATATTTTTCGACCTCAAAGATGATGAGAGTAAAATCTCGTGCTTCATGCTCGCTTACAGTCTTGATGTTGCCTGCGAGGATGGCATGAAAGTGCGTGTCACCGGCTCTCCGCGCGTGCATGGCAAGAGTGGGAAATTCAGCATATTTGTTGACCGTATCGAACTCCACGGCGAGGGGGCGTTGCGCCGCGCGTTTGAGTTGACGAAGAAAAAACTTGCCGCTGAAGGATTATTCGCTCCCGAACGAAAACGGTCACTTCCCGCATTTCCTGAAAAGATCGGCTTGATCGCTTCGAAAGAATCGGCTGCCTACACGGATTTTATGCGCATTCTAAACCAGCGGTGGCCTGGCGTGCAGATTTCTCTCATCCATGTGCATGTCCAAGGCGATGAGGCAGTGCGTGATATCGTATCCGCTTTTGAGTGGTTCAATGTCAATGTCGGTTTTGCCGATGTCATCGCCCTTATCCGCGGAGGGGGAAGCCTCGAAGACCTTCAGGCATTTAACTCCGAGCCGGTCGCGCGCGCACTTTTTTCTTCATGCATTCCCGTAGTATGCGGAGTGGGTCATGAACGGGACGAGACGCTTGCAGACTATGTTGCCGATGTTCGTGCCGCCACGCCGACACACGCCGCCTCTCTTGTGGTGCCGGATCAGCGGGAGGTCCTTTCTCATATCCGCGTTGCGGCATCAACATTGTACTCATCGGTATCGAATACGCTCGAATGGCATGACCATACCGTCACCCGAGCGGTGGGTTCGCTTACACATATATTTCAAAAAACGGAATACGCTGTGCAAAACGTGATCCGCGATCTTTCTGATGCAATCAGGCAGGCCGAAGCAAAAATGAAAGAAGACACTCGTCGTATTGCTGATCAAGCAACATTTCTAGCAGTACAGATGGAGCATTTCTTTTCCGGCGCCGAGTCAAGCGTATTAGCTGCTAAGAGGAATCTGGAGAACATGAATCCTTTGACAGTGCTGAAGCGGGGATATAGTATAGTACGTAGCACAAGCGGTGGTATAGTGAAGAGGCTTGCTGACATTCATTCCGGCGATTCATTATCTGTGGCAGTGTCAGACGGTTCGTTCAGTGTTACAGTATCATCACAGCAGAAGCAGGGTAGGCTCTTAAGATGACGAGTTCCATTATGTCTGCAAAGACAACAAAACTTACTTTCAAATCAGCATACGAAGATCTCGAAGCTCTCACCAAGGAATTTGAGCGCGGCGATCTCGATCTTGAAGAAGCGTTGAAAAAATTTGAATGCGGATTAGAGTTGGCAGAATACTGCACAAAACAGATTTCGGAGATGAAAAGCAGGGTTGTTGAGATTAAACGAAAGTTTAAACAGCCGCTTCCAGACGACGGGAACGATACTATTGATAATGCGGTATGAAACAATCCGGAAGCATCCATGACCAATATCCGCAACCGGAGCAGGGCGCTTCGGAGTGGGATCCGATCATGAATAAGGAAGATCGGTTTCGAGCTCGGCTTGAATCGATCACCCGCAAAGCGGAAAACTGGCTTGCAAAAGCAGAAAAGATGTTCGCGTTCGTTCCGGGGGCACCAGCAATCCTTGAGGGTGTGCGTAATGAGATTCGGCGAGTGCGATCGGACGCACAGGAGCAGCTCTTGCTTGCCGGCTTGTGGTACGGCAAAGAATACAGCGCTCATCAGAGGGATGGGCTAAAAGCGATGCTGCAAGAAGAAGGTCGCACCGTAGAGGAACTGACCAGGAACCCCGGCCTTTTTGTGGATGAGCCGGCACGGATGATCCAGAGCATGAAAATAGCAGAGGTTGCTTTAGGGGCAGAGCGGCTTAGCGTTGATCAAAGGGAATACTACAAGAAAGAAATCAGCAGCACCAAGCATATCGTGTATGATGTCTATCTTGGACAGCTCCGTAAAGACGCGCATCGTGAGTTTGATCAGGGCAAGTTGCGCCGCCGCGAGAATGAGTCAGTGAGAAGCGTTGCTGATGAAATCAAGGAGAGCGGAGTGCTGAATGCGACCGGCATGAGTTCACAAGGAAAGAAAGAGACTTTTCTCAAGCGCTTGTTGCTTGCGCAAGATCAGCGGAAGGCCGCATTGAACCTCGCGATAAATAAAAATGCTCAAGCGGCAATTCTTGAGCGATTGATCGCAGGAATATATGATAGGGTAAAAAATCCTCTGGCAGAAGCGCAGCGGACATATCGAGAAGAGGTGGAATCGCAGGGCGGTACGGCTATCGGTGAGTTTCCGCCCGATATGTCTTTTGGATACGGTTTCTTTACATTCGATAAGGCCGATCGTCTTGATCACATAGAAAATTTTTTGCAGTCAGAAAGAAAAAAACAACCAAAGCGATGAAAACTACGCACCGCACATCTTTACACCCTCCAGCCAAGCTGACAAAACAGGCTATTATTTCTTACTCTGTACTAAAAAAGCTCGAAGCGGAATATGAAAAAGAAGCGCGCTCTATTCTCGCGACAGTACAGAAACGCCTTACAGCAGTAATCGCTGATGCAGGAGCAAAATTACGGAATCTCAAGAAAGCATCGTAGGGAGAGGAACGCAGAGAAGGTGGTGCCCACCTTGCAAAATCCTCAACAGTAAGGTAGACTGTCTGCAATCTATGCGTATTTTATTTGGAACAATTTTTGTATTCACTGCCCTTGTTTTTGTTTTCGCTAAGCCTGTTTTTGCACAGGCAGCCGGCCCTGTAATATACTACGGGATATTCCCTAACGTAGGGGTTGCTGGCACACCTGCCACGTTAGAGTGGAGTTCACCTGCCGCGTCGTTTTGTACAGGATCCTTCTCTCCCGATGAACGCCTTCCGAAACAAGGTCAGCGTACGATGGTGCTGAATACAGGATATTATACCTACACTCTCACCTGTACGAGTCCCGAGGGAATAGCATCGGCTCCGGAAACACGCACAGTCGTGATTCATGAAAAAGAGAAAGGAGACTCATTGTCTGTTCCCGCCATCACATTTTTAAGCGATAAGATCGCAGTCGCAAAACAAGAACGCATACTCGTGCAATGGGATAGCGTCAACGCCTTTGCATGCCACGGAGGCGGCACCATCCCCGAATGGGTCGGGCTCAAGCACCCCACCGGTTCAGCGGAGATTACTGTTCCTCGCGCTTCTGTTCTGACGCTTCGCTGCTGGAATACAGACGGGCAGACTGCTGATCTGAAGAGCCTGTATATCTCCGTACGGGAGCCGATTTCACTATTGATCCCACAATCAGATTTTTCCGACAGCACCCAGTCCGGCGGATCTGAAAAAAATGTAACGCCACGCACTGACTGTGATCGTAATTTTTCACAGCTGTTGCGCGAAGGCAGCGTTAGATGCGGTGCGATTGAATGGCGATTTCGGAAATCTACGCTTTCCCGATTTCGGACGGATCCGCTGCCGGCATTGACGCGGTATGGAGAATTATATGATTTCTTGCGCGATTACTTCAATTATGACATCGGCGGAAAGCGCGTGATTTTTACCGACGATAATCAGATATCGCGGATTATGATAGATCCGAGCGCACAGATTGTGCGTGTCCCGTCTCCGATCGTGCAGACCGATCTTGTACATACCGCTAATCACCCCGCTCGTCCCTTTGCCGTTTCCTACGCGCGGGCACTGACAGAAATATTTCTTGCGCACGCGCCACAGCGCAATGTTTTTCTCTGGCATGATTCAATGCTGAAGAGCTTTTCGGATTTGATCGGCGTTGCATCATACCTGGAAATGCAAAAAGGCGGCCAACGTTTTGGGTGGTGGAATGCATGGTGCGGATATCTTGCCAAGCCAGCTACCTGTGATTCCGTGATCACATCTACCGATCAGTATGCTGCGCTTCAGCAGAGCCGGATGGATCGCCGTCATCCTGCCTTGCGTGCGAATACAGCATCGCTCTATCCGGCATATGCATCAAAAAACAGCACACTCGGCTCTGATCTTTTTACTGCAGTCACCCTGCAAATCTTTCAGGATCGAAAGAGCGTCAAGCAAGATAAAGAGTTTCTCAAAGCATTGCGGACGACCATTGATTTTCTTACCACTTGGAAGTATTTTCCCGAATCATTCCTTAGCGCAAGCGACTCGGAGCAGATACGAGACAGAAAGGTCAATATCTTTGTTTTTCTTTTGAGCGTTCATGCCAATGCCGACTTTGCTTGGTATTACGAGCGGCGCGGTTTTCCGATCACTGGATCGACAAAAAGCGCAATCGCCCGGTTTTTGAGCGGTGATGCAAGCCTGTCAATGCAAGAAGCATTGGATGATCTAAGCGGGATAAAACCAAAGATAGAAGAGAAGGTCTCGGCTGGAAAGGGTTTAACGGCAATGTATTTTGATGCTGAAAATTTCAGCAATCTTAAAGTGACCCGCATTGATCCTGTCGTTGACTTTCGGTGGGGGTATGGGCAGCCGGTAGCAGGCATTGAGCCGGATTTATTTTCCGCGCGGTGGACCGGCTATGTGGAAGCGCGCCAGAGCGATGAGTATACCTTTATCGTTGATTCCGATGACGGCGTGCGGCTCTGGGTGAATAATACTAAACTGATCGATGATTGGAGAAGGCATCCGACACAGAGAACCAAAGGCGTAATTTATCTGGAAGCGGGAAAACGTTACCCGATCCGCCTTGATTATTTTGAAGATATTGCGTTTGCCGGCGTTCAATTAAAGTGGACGCGCGCAAAACGGCAGATCGAAGAAATCATTCCGTCGACACAGCTATTCCCCGCGGATTCAGAGCTTTGACCATATAGGTCCCTTCGAGATGGTAGCCGGTTTTCCGGTAGTATTCCCGTACGCCAATACCTGATATGACGGCAACTTTTTTCCATCCCTGGGCAGCCGCCATCGTTTCCGCTTGCGCGAGAAGTTTTTTGCCAAGCCCTTTATGTTGTGATGCGTCGCCATCTTGTTTATTGATCGGAACAAGCTGCCCATAGGTATGCAGCTCGCGTATGAGAGCTGCATCTTGCAGTTCCGGTATGAGATGTACGATACGCTCGGTATCTTTCGACGGCAGCCGTAGCCGCAAAAATGCGTACAGGATAGATTCGTCTTCACTTTCGTAGCTCAAGAAATACTCTATTCCGTCAGACGCGGCATAGGAACGTTCGATATAGGTGATGTTTTGTGGTCGTACATTACTCTGATGCCCGGCCTCCCGGCATCGCAAACAGCGGCACCGCATCCCATGTTCATTCATATAGGCAAGCACGGTCTCTCGGAGATTTGTCACTTTGTTGCCGGCAGAAATATCATCTGAGGGAATATCTCGTATGACGCGAGAGAGGCGCACATAGGGAGGTACGATCGCTTTGATTGCGGCAAGCAGCGGAATCAGTGTCTGTGTATCGTACGGCTGGTACCGTCCTTGTTTCCACCATTCTTCAAGCTCCGTGTTCGGCGTTACAACAGTCGGATACAATTTAACAGTATCAGGTTGGAACTCCGGTGTAAAAAAAACTTTGCGTGCATCGGCAAGATCGTTTTCCGGCGTTGCTCCCGGCAAGCCCGGCATGAGATGAAAGTCAACTTTGAATCCGGCATCTTTCAGAAGTTTTGTAGCCCGCATGACAACGGTAGCCGTATGGCCTCTCTTGATCGTTTCTAGTATCTTATCGTCAGTAGTCTGCACGCCGAGCTCCACTCGCGTGACGCCTAAGAGCCGTAAGCGTTTGATCTCTTGCGGACTGATAAAATCGGGTCGAGTCTCGATCGTGAGCCCGATGCAGCGGTGAGCAGCAGTTTCGTTTTTTTTCTGTTCATCAAAAAGGGTCTGCACGCTCCAACTTTGTTTTTCCGTTGACTCAAACCGGTTATAGGGATTATTTGTATCGGTATTCACGATCGTCTCATAGCCGGCGGCGGCATCGTTCATTGCGCGGAAACATTCTTTGATAAACCATTGTTGGTAAGGCGGCGGATATGACGACCATGTTCCGCCCTTCACGATCAATTCGATCTTATCGGCAGGATGTCCGTTGCCTTCCAGCATTGCTATGCGTTTCGCCGTCTGAACATAAGGATCAAATTGCAATCGAAGCGCACGCTGTGCGGCAGGTTCGGTTTCGATATAACTTTTTGGCATCCGCACTTCGTCTGGGCAATAAATGCACTTTCCCGGGCATGGGTACGGCATGGTAAGCAGCGTGACGATCGCAACGCCGGATTTGGATCGCACCGGTTTGACGGTAAGCAGCCGTTCGAGTTCTGGGTGGGATGCGATTTTATTTATCGCAACGAGCTGCCGGTAGACGGAAAGCAGTTCGGAATTGGTAGGAAATGGCAAGGCGCTCGCGGCAGAAAATTCGCGTTTCACCGCATGCAGAGTTGCTGTGTCGAAATTGCGTTTCGCTGCTAAGCGCTCTATGATAAAAGCTACAGATAATTTATTTGGTTGATTCATAATGGATTCTCAAACGGCACGTGCGATTACAGCGATGACCCGCGAAGGATACGATCGCATCGCGGATCAATTTTCGAGATCACGCCAACATGGCTGGGGTGATTTTAGCGTGTTTGACTCCCTTGTCAAAGATGGGGCAGCTATTCTTGATATTGGTTGCGGGAATGGCCGTCTCTTTTCGTATCTTTCCAAAAAAAACATTTCGTATATCGGGATTGATTCTTCTCGATCACTTATCGCTTTGGCACGTCAAACGTATCGATTGCATACTCCTGCGCCGCAATTTGTGGTAGGTGATATCCTTGCCCTTGAGGACATTCTCGAGATTCGTGAAAAAAAATTTGATATCATTACCATGATCGCTTCCTTTCATCACCTGCCGCAACGCTCGCAAGCTCTGGAGGCATTGAAGCTGATACAGGGTTTCCTTGCGCCGGAAGGTTTGCTCTGTATGGAAAACTGGAATCTCTGGCGTTTTGATAAAAGTCGAAAAACGGTGTGGGGCAGCCTTCAAGACCGTCTGCAGGCATCACCATTACCATGGGAGCAGCAGTACGGCATTTCTCATTTTAATCTTGGTTTGCATGATATTGTCACGGAGTGGCAGAGTGGGGGAGTGAAAGGATTTCTTTACTATCACGTATATACAATACGCGCATTGCGATCATTGCTTCGTGAATCCGGATATGCCGACGCGCGATCCTATTACATCCGAGATGGCAAACGAGCGCATTGGTGGAATGGGAAAAATATCATGACAATCGCGAGAGTAGCAAGTTGAATTAGTCACCTAGATGCGATAGCATATTTCTCCAGATATGAAATTCAAACTGGTTTCTGAATTCAAGCCGGCGGGGGATCAGCCGAAAGCCATCCGAGCGTTAACAGATGGCTTTGATCGCTTTGATAAACAGACCTTGCTCGGCATTACCGGTTCAGGGAAGACGTACACGCTTTCCTGTGCGATCGAACAGTTGCAAGTGCCTACGCTTGTTATCGCGCACAACAAAACACTTGCTGCACAGCTCTATACAGAGTTCCGCAATTTTTTCCCCGAGAACAAGGTTTGTTATTTTGTTTCCTACTATGATTATTATTTACCGGAAAGTTATCTTCCTCAGACAGACACATACATTGAAAAAGAAACGCAGATCAACGAGCGCATCGAACAGCTCCGAATGGAAGCGGCGGCCTCACTCGTGAGTAGGCCGGATGTGATCGTGGTTGCATCCGTGTCATGCATCTACGGACTCGGCAGCCCCATTGATTTTATGCGCGAGACACTCCATATTTCGAAAGGGGATCGGATGAACCGCCGCACGTTTTTTTCCAAACTCGTTGATTCTTTATATGAGCGTAACGATATCGATCTTCGGGCAGGGCGTTTTCGCGCGCGCGGCGATACCATTGACGTGATGCAAGGTTTTGGCGGAGAGGTATATCGATTTACATTTTTCGGAGACGAAATCGATTCGATCACGACATTAGATCCTGTGACATTAGACCAGACATCATCTGTCGTAGAGGCAACTATTTTTCCCGCAAAACCGTTTGTGGCGCCGGAAGAAAAAAGAAAAGCTGCCATTGCATCGATACGTGAAGAGTTGCGTGAGCGATTGCCGCAGCTTGGTATACTGGAAGCGCATCGGCTGGAACAGCGCACTCTGTATGATCTCGAGATGATCGAACAGCTCGGCTATTGCAAAGGCATTGAAAATTACTCGCGCCATTTTGACAGCCGCCCAGCAGGACGGCCGCCCTCCTGCCTGCTTGATTTTTTTCGCAACAATCCGTTTTCCAAAGAGTTCCTTATCTGCATTGACGAGAGCCACGTGACAGTACCACAGATACAAGGGATGCATCGCGGAGATTATGCAAGAAAAAAGAATCTGGTGGACTATGGATTTCGCCTTCCTTCCGCGTATGATAATCGACCGCTCACATTCGGAGAGTTTGAATCCTATCTCGATCATGCTATATTCGTGAGTGCAACGCCAGACGCCTACGAGACGACAACGAGCGGACAGGTCGTCGAGCAGGTTGTCCGTCCGACTGGTCTTTTGGACCCTACCGTGACGGTCAAGCCGATTCAGGGCTGTGTCGCCGATCTGCTTTCTGAAATCAAGGTCACCGTCGAACGGGGAAATCGCGTGCTTGCCACGACATTGACAAAACGATCCGCTGAAGAACTTGCGGAATACCTTACCGAACATGATGTGAAGGCGCGGTATTTGCATAGCGAGATCGATACCATCGATCGCGCGGCGCTTATCAAGGACCTTCGTTTGGGCGTGTATGATGTTTTGGTCGGCATCAATCTGTTGCGTGAGGGGCTTGATATCCCGGAGGTTGAGCTTGTCGCCATTCTTGACGCGGACAAAGAAGGCTTTTTGCGCAACGAGACAAGTTTGATCCAAACAACCGGGCGAGCCGCACGGCATGCGCAGGGGCGGGTCGTCATGTACGCTGACAGGATAACGGCATCGATGAAAAAAGCGATCACAGAAACCAAACGCCGTCGCACGATCCAGATGCGCTACAATGATGAGCACGGGATCACGCCTGCAACAATCAGGAAAAAGGTGGAAACATCATTTTTGCCGGGAGAAATCGTGGAAGCCGTGAAGCCCGACGTGCGAAAAAATCTTATTTCCCTGCAGGAAGAGATGCGCGCGGCGGTAGAACGTCTCGATTTTGAAAAAGCGATCATTTTGCGGGATGCGATACGGAAAATGACGAACAAAAAATAGGTTCATCTGACGTAGTTGTGTTTGTGCCTCTCCCAGAGGCGAATTTGATGAAACAACAAATTTATTGTACGGGATAGGAGACAATGTAGCTGTCAATGAACATCAAACCAGCAACAATTCGTGACGTGCTTCGTATTTACTGGGGCCACGCATGGCGGCATCCCGCGCTGCTTGCATCCATGCTGATCAGCCTTGGGATTGCAGTTGTATTCAGCGCAATTTATCCGATTTACTACAAGGATTTTTTTGATTTCCTTGCGACCGCTGCCCGCACGGAGGAATCGCGTGATTTTTTACTTTCCATTATTTGGACGGTGTTTACTATCCATTTTCTGGAGTACATCGCGTACCGGAGCGCTTCTTTCTTTGACGCAATCTTTACCGCACGTGTCATGGCGGATCTGCGGACAACGGCATTTGAAAAACTCATGCCGCAGTCGTACGGCTTTTTCACCAATATGTTTGCAGGGGCTCTTGTTCAGAAGGTGAATCGCCTGTCAACTTCGTTTCAAAAATTCCATGACAGAGTGTATTGGCACTTTTATGCGCCCATTATCCGTATCACGTCTGTCATCATAGTCCTTACTTTCGAGTCGCTTGAAATCATGGCGATGATCACGGTTTTCGTTGTGTTGCTCGTTATCGTAAATCTGATTTTTGCAAAGTGGAAAATCAGATTTGATATTAAGCGTTCGTTGGAAGATACGCACACTACGGCAACGCTGGCGGACGCAGTGACGAATAACGACACCATTCGTCTCTTCCATGGCTATGAATATGAAAAAACGAGGTTCGGCAAAGCGGTAGAACGCTTGCGCAGGGCAGCGGTCGTTTCGTGGATATTGAGTTCCGTGAACGACAGTGTGCAAGCGCTCCTTTTTATCGGAGTTTTGTTCGTTGTATTTTTTTTCGGCACTCACTTGTGGTATAGCGGTGCTTTGACTCTCGGCGTACTGATTTTGACCTATACGTATTACAACCAGATGCAGAGGCAGTTGTGGGAATTCCCCCGTACGATACGCGATATTGCAGAAAGCATTGCTGATGCCAAAGAGATGGCAGAGATTATCAACTTGCGTCCGGGGATTCTTGACGCGAGCGATGCCACACAGCTCGACACATCAAAAGGAGAAATACACTTTTCACATGTTTCGTTTTCTTACGTCGTCGGCAGATCCGTATTTTATGATATGAACCTGTCGATCAAGGCGGGGGAGCGCGTGGCATTTGTGGGGCCGTCCGGAGCAGGTAAATCCACGCTCGTACGACTGCTCTTGCGGCTCCATGATGTGCGGGAAGGCACGATCAGTATTGACGGTCGCGATATCCGCGCGATCACGCAACAAAGCTTGCGTACCGCTATCGGATTTGTTCCCCAAGACCCGATCCTTTTCCACCGATCTTTGTTTGAAAATATGAAATATGGCAATCCTCTTGCATCAGATGAAGTAGTGTATGAAGCATCACGGCTTGCCCATTGCCATGAATTTATCAACGCTCTGCCTCATACGTATGAAACGCTCGTTGGCGAGAGGGGCGTAAAACTGTCCGGCGGTGAAAAACAGCGTGTCGCGATTGCGCGCGTGATCGTAAAGAACGCGCCGATTTTGATTTTAGATGAAGCGACTTCAAGTCTTGATTCGGAATCAGAGCGATACATTCAAGACGCGCTGGAGCACCTGATGAAAGGAAAAACAACGATTGCCATTGCGCATCGCCTTTCCACGATCCGAAAAATGAATCGCATTATTGTCTTAGACCGAGGGCGAATCGTGCAGGAAGGAACACATGACGAATTGTTATCACAGCAAGAAGGCTTGTATGCGCGCCTTTGGTCGTTGCAGTCAGGCGGGTTTCTTGTTTGAACAAAGTATCTCCCTCTCGGCGAAGACCGTCGGCAAGAATACCATGTGACCACTAAAGGACGTTAGCTATCTATTGCCTTTCTTCGATAATTTCAGTATCATGATTTTCATTGTTCTTTGAAATCATCGATGATGATTTCTGTGCCGCGATGGGAAAGTGCAAACGCGGTGTTTTTGTATTTCCGTTGCGACACAGAAATGAAAGGAGCGAGCAAATGAAACGAGTCATCGGCGGCCTTGTTGCCGTCATGACAACCGCGGCTCTATGGGGTTGCGATGCGGTTCGGAATATTCTCCAGGCAGCCCTGCCGCAGACTGCGCAGGCGACTGCTGCCCCGCAGACGGTTACGGCGACAGCGTTGCCGATGCCGGAGGTCACTCCTGTTGATTCCGGAGTCGCTTATTCTCCGGAGCCTTGGCAACCGCCCGGTGGCACGGTGGTCATCTGTCCGGATCAATGTCCGGACGCCACTCCGCAGCCGACGCCTCCGTCGAGCCCAATTCCGACGCCCACACCAACACCTCGCCCCCTTTGGGGAAAGTACTGGCGTGGGGATTCGTGGGCGTATAATCATGATTTCCCCGCAGAATTGAAGCAGCTCCAGGCGTGGCGGGAGAACGGCGTGAAACTGTTCTACGCCAATACGGAGGCAGAGAAAGTCGTCACCGGCATGGCTCTGGACGAGTCAACCGGCGAGATCGCGTACGAACTTACGCGACTCGATCCCGACGAGTACGGTTTCGTGGGCGGAAACTTCTATCCGCTGAAGCAGAACGTCGCCATCGACGGCAGGCCTGCATGGGGATTTCCTGACTGGGGGTTTGCCGGCACATTCGTGGAACGCGACGGGAAAATGGTATTCCACAAGCCCGGCGTGGATACTGAGCATAATGGGACCCGGATGAACATTATCGCCGGGTACATCAATCTACCCAGTTACCTCAATGGCGACAAAACGAAACTCTGGGATTTCACCAAGGTGAAATTGTTGCGGAAGCTGATCCCGCCTCCGGGGGTCTTCGAGGGCGTGGACATCGAACTTTCTCCGGATATCCCGCTGGTAATGGACAGCGACTTCGTCGCAGCGAGATATCCAGTGGAGCTGGGCGACGCGACCAACCCGACAGGAGATCTTAGAAAGGAGTTTTCCCAGCGGATCGCGTATGACGAGAAGTCGGGGATCCTCGTCATAGGGGGATGGACAGAAAACGACAGACCTGTTTGCTGGTGGGGGACCGTAAAACAGACCCAGACCGGCAAGAAACTCCTTGTAGGTACTCAGGAGAAAATGTGGTATCTCTATCAGCTGGGAGGTGCCCGTATCATATCCTGGGTCATCAAGGATGGCATGGTGTGTGCCATGCGAGGAGCAGGCGCCAAGTCCTGCGACAAATACATCTATGGCCGTGCCAGTCGCAATAGCGACTATGACTGCTGGATCGACACGTTCAAGTTTCCGCTCGACTACGTCATCGATCCGCCGCCGAAGCCTGACTGGTTCACTAAGTAGAGCCAGAAGTAAAGCCAGGTTTGTTTGGCGCATGACGGTTCATGGGGCGATCGTCGTTGCGACGCCCCTTCATTCTTTTTTGAAACAATGCCACAGCAAAAAAATGACGCGATCCTCATTAAAGGAGCGCGCCAGCACAATTTGAAAAATATCGATGTCAGTATTCCGATCAATTCTTTTACCGTCATCACGGGATTATCAGGCAGCGGCAAGAGCAGTCTTGCTTTTGATACGATCTACGCCGAAGGACAACGGCGCTATGTAGAGTCGCTATCAGCATACGCGCGCCAATTTTTAGGAGTCATGCATAAGCCGGATATTGACTCAATCAAAGGTTTGAGTCCGGCTATTGCGATCCAGCAGAAAAAATTGTCGCAAAATCCGCGGTCAACAGTCGGCACTGTCACAGAGATTTACGATTACCTGCGTCTGTTGTTTGCCCGAATCGGCACGCCGCACTGTCCGCAGTGCGGTATTCCAATCTCACCGCAAGACGCGCAGTCGATCGCGAAGCAGATTCTTGCAACCTATGCCGGTACGCGCCTTCAGGTACTTGCGCCGCTTGTGCGCGACCGCAAGGGCACTTATGACTACGTGTTTCCCGATCTGAAACGCCAAGGGTTCACTCGCGTGCGGGTTGATGGCGTATTTTATAATCTCGGCACGGAAAGCGTTTTATTGAAACGCTACCAAAAACATTCGATCGATGTCGTAATCGATCGGTTTGAAGTACGGCAGGACGAAAAGAGCCGCCTTCAAGAAGCGGTGGAAAAAGCTCTCGCGCGCGGCAACGGATTTGCCATCATGCTCATTGAAAAAAAATCCACGGCATACGATGTAAAAAAAGAGGGCGCAAAGCCGTATGAAGAGAAACTGTTTTCCAAGCATCTTGCCTGCACGGCGTGCAGCATTAATTTCGATGAACTGCAGCCGCGCATGTTCTCATTTAACGCGCCGCAAGGCGCATGCCCGTCGTGCCATGGACTCGGTGTGATACAGGAGTTTGACGAACAGCTCGTAGTGCCGAATCCCGCGCTTTCGATTCGCGACGGTGCGATCGTGCCATGGATGCGATCTGTCGCATGGGTGCGCCACTCCACTCTTGAGACCCTCGCGCACGAAGCGAAGTTTTTATTGACAACGCCGTTTCGCGATCTGCCGCGCGATGTGCAGACACTTTTGCTCCACGGGGATGCGGAGAGTGGGTACGAAGGTGTAATGCCGCAGCTCAAACGGTATTATCATCAGACGCAGTCGGAAGATCGTCGCGCTGATATCGCACAATTTATGCGGGAAAAGCCGTGTGCTGCCTGTGCGGGCAAACGCCTGCGTCCAGAAAGCCTTGCCGTGACGATCAATGGTAAGTCCATTATTGACGTGACGGATTTTTCCGTGAAAGAAGCGGCGGCATTTTTTGGCTCGTTGAAATTATCTGATACGCACAAAAAGATCGGGCAACAGATATTAAAAGAAATCAGCGCGCGCCTTACATTTTTATTAAACGTCGGTTTGGAATACCTTACGCTGTCGCGGCGCGCCGGAACGCTTTCCGGCGGCGAAGCGCAGCGCATCAACCTCGCTACGCAGATCGGCTCTGAATTGCGGGGTGTGCTGTATATCCTCGACGAACCATCGATCGGGTTGCATCAGCGGGATAACGCGCGGCTGCTCGCGACGTTGAAAAATTTGCGGGACATCGGCAATACCGTCATCGTAGTCGAGCACGATGAGGACACGATCCGCGCGGCAGACTATGTGCTTGATATCGGTCCAGGCGCTGGCGTGCATGGAGGCCGCGTTGTGGCATCAGGTACTCCGGCAGAGATTGCCCGCGTCCAAGCATCGCTGACAGGACAGTATTTGAACGGGAAGAAGTCGATACCGGCGCCGAAGCAGCGCAGGAATGCCCGCGGAGAGATTACGATATCAGGCGCAAAAGAACATAATCTCAAATCAATCGATGTTGCATTTCCGCTCGGCGTGTTTTGCTGCGTGACGGGCGTATCCGGCAGCGGCAAGAGCACTCTGATGACGGAGACTCTCTACCCGATCCTCGCACAGCGATTAGGAGGATACACGCAAGAGATTCCCCAATATCGGTCAGTGAGCGGCATATCATATCTCGACAAAGTGATTATCATTGACCAAAATCCTATCGGCCGCACACCCCGCTCGAACCCGGCAACCTACACCGGAGTGTTTACTTATATCCGTGAGTTATTCGCATCGACAAAAGAAGCGAAGATGCGGGGATACGGACCGGGGCGTTTCAGCTTTAATGTGGAAGAAGGGCGATGTGGCAACTGTCAGGGAGACGGCGTCATAAAAATCGAAATGCATTTTTTGCCTGACGTGTATATTCCGTGCGAGGTGTGCAACGGCAAGCGGTATGACGAAGAGACGCTTTCCATTACCTACAAGGAAAAGACAATCGCGGATGTATTAGCAATGACAGTTGAAGAGGCATCGCAATTTTTTAGCGCAATCCCACGGATTAAAAATAAACTCCAGACACTGTTTGATGTGGGCTTGGGCTACATCCAGCTTGGCCAATCCGCAACGACACTTTCCGGCGGAGAAGCACAGCGTATTAAGCTTTCAAGCGAACTGTCACGGCGGGATACGGGCCGCACGCTTTATATTCTTGATGAGCCTACGACGGGCCTGCATTTTGAAGATATAAAAAAACTACTTGCGGTGTTAAATCGTCTTGTCGATAAAGGGAACACTGTGCTTGTCATTGAACATAATCTTGATGTAATAAAAACCGCTGATCATATCATTGATCTTGGGCCGGAAGGAGGCGAAGGGGGCGGACGTGTGATTGCGTCTGGAACGCCGGAACAGGTGGCGAAAGTGAAGGAGAGTTATACCGGCCAGTTTTTGAAAGGGGTTTTGAAATAAAGAAAATCCCCCTCTGCGCACACCAGAGGGGGCGGGTAAGCTATATGAACAATCTGATTACATGTCAGTAGTATGAAACTTAGTATTTCCCAAGGCGTTTCTTGAGATCTTCAAGGTATTTCTGTTGCTTGGCATCTGTCGTACGCGGCCCTTCCACAAACCGCGTAGAGTAGCGGTGGATCCGTCCGTCCTTGGATTCCACGCGGATGACGCCGAAGTTGCGGAATACCTTTTTCGTCTTGTTTTCTTCGAACTGGGTCTTGTTCAGCATCGTCGAGAGCTGGAACCCTGCGCGCAGGCCTTGTTCCGGATTCCACATCACGGTCGCGACTGCCGCATGGAAGTTGCCGACGAACACGACGTTGCAGTCGTTGAGCGTCTCGGACATCACCTCTTCCAGACGGGCAGTCTTGGTTTTTGTGGACCCCTTGTGCGGATGCGCAAAACCGGCTTTCAGCCCTTCCGGCGTTTGAGCGCGCCAGCCGAGCGGATGTGTGGCGATGATCTTTTCGGAGAGGATCTTGGCGAACGCAGTCTTGCAGATGCACGGCATGCGATGTGCAACAAGGATCTGCTCGACGAGGGTGTGGAGTTCCGCATGGAGCTTGAGCGAAAAGTGCGCAAGCGTACGGAAACCGAGGTCAATGACCCACTGGTCGTGGTTGCCCTCCGCGTAGTAGAACGGCAACAGGCACGAGCGCAGCAGGCTGCAAACTTCGGGTTTCGTCCACCGTTTCTTTTTGCCCATCACGCGGCGGTAAAGCGCATCTTCGAGCCGATGGCGGAATACCTCGGCAAGCACGCGCGCAAGCAGGATCGCTGCCATTTCCTCGTGATCGGAATACAGCATGCCTTCGACCACTTCGCCCCGATGTTCCAGATCATGCTTCAGACCCTGGATAAGGTCGCCGACCGCAGCGAGCGCGTCGGCATTGGTCGAGATGATCGTCTGTACGAGCCGTTCGAGCACAAAGTCGTACTCGAGTTCCTTGGAGCCGGCGTGCAAGCATGCAAGAACCACGAACGTGGTAGGCTTGCTGTCGGACGGGATGCCCGGGTACTTGAGTTGGTACTGGAGCCAGCGGGGTTCGAAATCAACACGCCGCGAGGAAACATCGAGGCGAATCTGCGGATACCGATGCCACTGTCGCTGGGTAAGAGCCTGGACCGTCTCAAGGACGGTCTCTTTCTCTTCGCCGAGTAGGTCAGCGAGTTGGCCGAGCGGATACGAGCCTTCCTTGAGCTTGGCATAGATGCTGCGGCTCAAGGGCGGCAGGCCCGTGGGGATGGAGACGTACGACCGTTCCTTGCTGATTTGATCCTTAAAAGAGACCATTGTCGGAACAATCGTTTCGTCTGTGACGTCGAGCAGCACCATGCCGACTTGGTTTTCGGTCGTCACCATCTGCAGTCGGTGCAGCGCAGGAACGCCGATGTACTCCGGTCGCGTATCCGGCGGCTTGTGGACGTAGACACCCAAACCCGCGACAGCGTAGAAAGCAGCTCGCTTTTGCGAGGAACGCTTGAGCTCTTGCTTTAAGACGTTGTCGACGGGAGTGGATTGATAGTCCGAAGAGAACAGCGTTTTTGAGCAGACCAAGATCGCGAGGCGATCCGGGTTTGTCACACCGTCAAACGGGATCCGTTCGCACTGTTGCGGATAGTAGCGGATGTCGCGGCGGATGTCAGATAGAAGTATTGCAACGAGTTCGCCGATCGGACCGTCCAGGTTGGATGATGGCGAGGTCATCACATAGACCTTGCCATTCTCGACATGCGGGATGACGCGAGAGAGTTCGTCCGCAATGCGCGAACAATACTCTTGCCGCTCGTCGTCATCTTTCAGGCGCTGGTACAAGGCCTTGTGGTAGCGCCACGAGATAAGGCCACCCGCGATGACCATTGCTTTTGTGTCTGCCTGCCTGTTGGAAAGTTCTGAAAAAGCGAGATCAAGGAGGCCGACACGGCTGGCAAACGGGTCACCCCAGTTGATTTGGGAAATAATCCCGATAGCCACATTCGGCAACATGATAAGGTCCTCCTCCAAAAAAGGCGATTTCCCCCAGGGAAATACCGCTTCTCATAACCCTATTTGTTGCATTAGTTTGTAAAAGGTCTAATCACTGACATGATCTACAGTAAGTATAACAAAAAAAAGAATGCCCGCATACCGCATGCGGGCCCGTTACGAACGTGAACCTAAAATCCTTTAATGCTTTCGCGGCGCATTGAGCCGCGTGCGGATAGCAACTGTCGTTGCAAGAGCGGCAAAAAAGGAGACCAGGAAAATAGCGATGTGCGCGTTCGTGTCGCACTTTCCAAACCTACCCATCATCCACCTCACTTTTTCTAAAGGATCCACATCCTAGTGCCCGCCGCAGTTGGTAAAAAGAGAAAAAAAGGCGAGCGCGGCTAAAAAGCCCAAAACAACCCTTTGGAAGCTTTCCATAACCCAATCCTCCTATACGTCATTTTATCAATAATTTTTAGATTGTCTATTTGGAAAAAAGGAAGCCCGGCAGCTTCCTGAAGGTCGAGCCATTGAGCAGTCATCCGAAGATGAAAAGCCCGCTCGATTGCGGAAAGGCTGCCGGGCTACCGGCCGGGGGAGGGGGACCCGAAAATTAACCAGATAATAGTTGGTGATAGATCACCATGGCCGCAGTGCCGAGACCCGCGAGGATGATGAGAGACCGAACGGGTGCCCGACAAGCGGGCCAGGCGAGGGCGGCGAGAAGGGCGAGAGCGAGGTAGGCGAGAATCGAGCCTTTCGTGATGATCGCTGCGACGATGAACGTCGCTGTGATCGCGGCACGAAGTCCGCTTCTCTGCTCTTTTCCCTTGGCGTAGCTTCGCCACGCCTTTACCGCCATTGCTACCTTTTGATTCGTCGTGTCTTTTGCAGTGCGAGAACGCACATATCCGGTGGTTTGCATGGGGTTGACCTCCGTAATCTTGCATTATATGGCGTCTCCAAAGAAGCGTCACCCCTTCACTGTGCAAAAGTCTGGTGATAACATGTGAGCAACCTTGCCAGATATTCTCTTTTCCCTATAATTCCAATGAAAAATATTTTATGAATCATTTTTTTACTCTGTGCATATA
>JACQSB010000029.1 GCA_016206175.1 Candidatus Uhrbacteria bacterium
ACCCGCTCCAAGAAAAAATGAAAGAAAAAGACCATCCATAAGATGGTCTTTTTCTTTTGGTTCGACAAGAGGAAACGGATCTTCCTCGTCGAGCGCTTTATCTAGTTTGAAAGAGACTTACAAAATTTACTCCGGTTTTTTCTTCTCGGTTCTCAGAGGGGGGGGGCATAGAACCGCCTTCAGATGGTGGTTTATGACTTCTTCTCATATTGATAGTGAAAGTGTATAATCGTGCTAAGCGTAGAGTATCTTATGCAAAAACTCAAACCGTTAGTATCCGATGATACCCCCAGTATTTCGTGGCGCAAACTTTTCCAAGCGTACTGGTTTTTGCTTGGTGAAAAACGCTTGCAATACATCGGGCTGGAGTTTGCCTTGTTTGTCATTCTTTTATATGTGATATTGCCGTATTTTGTTGTCGGCAAGATCGTGGATTTTTTTGCAAGCTATACGGCGGGGCAGTCTCTCACGCCATTTTATATCTACTCGACAATACTGGCAGGATCATATGTGATCGTCTCATTTGTCCGACTCTCGCTGAAACGGCTGATTGGGAACTACCAAAGCGACATCATGTATCACATCCGGGTTTCGGGATTTGAGCGTTTGTTAAATTTTTCTTTGCAATGGCACTACCAGGAGACAGCTGGGGCAAAAGTGCAAAAAATCAAAAGCGGCGTGGAAGCGCTGAACACATTCTGTAATCGGTTCCATAAAGAAATCATGCTCGACATCGCCACCTTTCTTGGTGTGCTCGGCGTTTTCTTTTTTTTGCGTCCCGCCTACACTCTTCTTGTTCTATTCTATATCATCTGCGTGTGCGTAATTGTAATTTTCTTTTATCGCCGCATTCAGAGGGAAAATGACCAGTACTATCTTTCAGTAGAACAAGCGAGCGGGGCTTTTGTGGAGGGCTTGAATAATATACTCACCATTAAAACGCTTGGCGTTGGCGAAGACTTCACGCAGCATGTTGCAAGCAAAGAAGACCGCACGCGAGAGTACGAATACCGGATCAGAGAACTTTCCAATAACATGTGGAAGTCGTTTCAGGCTTTTAATGGCTTGTATTATGGCGGATTTCTTTTTCTCGTCGGCAATGACGTAATTTTAGGCATCATTACATCGGGTACACTCGTTATAGTTTACGGCTATATTCACAATCTTGTGAAAAATACCGGAGAGATCGTTGACGTATACGAAACGGTCTTAAACGCAAAATCTGGCATCGCACGCATGATGGAAATCTTTTGGGCTCCTGCCGTGGTAGCGCACGGGGAGAAAAAATTTCCTGCTAGCTGGAATGCGATTACGCTTTCCAATATCTCGTTTGCCTATCGGACAGGAATCGATTCAGCGATCGCTCGTGTGTCATGCACGATCCCACGCAACGCGCGCATCGGCATTGTTGGGAAAACAGGGAGTGGGAAATCAACATTTGCAAAATTGCTTGCAGGATTATTCCCTTTGTCTTCCGGTGAGTATCGGATAGGCGATGTTTCTTTTTATGATCTCTCACAGGAAGAGCAGAGTAGGCACATTACGTTAGTACTGCAAGAAACAGAGATTTTTAACCTGACTCTCGAAGAAAATATCACGTTGATGAAAGATACTTCTCAAGAGAAGCTTGCGCAAGCTCTCCAGATGGCACAGCTTACTGATGTTGTTGCCAAGCTCTCAGATGGACTCAATACCATCGTGGGCGAGAAAGGATACCATCTTTCCGGTGGAGAACGTCAGCGTGTCGGTATTGCTCGGGCAATCTGCAGAGATTCCGAGATTTTGATTTTTGATGAAGCGACCTCGTCGCTTGATACAAAAACAGAAAAACTCATTCAGCATGCCCTCGAAACCCAGCTCACGCAAAAAACTATTATCCTCGTTGCACACCGTATTTCAACTTTGGAAAATGTTGACCGTATTTATGTTTTTGATGAGGGGAAGATCGTAGAGCAAGGCGCATTTGTCGAACTTGCATCGCGCTCGGATTCGTATTTTTTGGAGCTGTATCGTGGAAAGAAAAAATAGAAGTTTACAAATCCAGCAGCACTGCGGCGATCCAGGGGAATACCGCTGTTGCATCACTTTGGATGATTTGGTAATAGCTTTGCGTTGAGAGTTTGTCCCACGTGATTTTTTCTTTTCCGCCAGCCCCGGAGTATGAACCGTACGACATGGGTGAAGATCCGATCTCGATAAATCCCGCCCAATCGCGGACTTCACCGTGAAGCTGCAAGTCATGCTTTAAGGAAGGCACTACACAGATCGGGAAATCCGCCGCAATGCCGCCCCCGAGCTGGAGGAATGCAACTGGATAATTCTTTGCAGTCTCCATGTACCAATCATAGAGCGAGGTGAAATATTCAAGGCCTGTCTTCATGATGTTTTGATCTAAAACTACCGATCGATCTTTTCGATACTTGCCGTCATACGTATAACTCGCAAAGATATTGCCCATGGTGGAGTCCTCAAATCCCGGCACTACGATTGGGACGTTTTTTTGCCATGCCGCATAGACCCACGAATCATTTGGGTTGCCGGCAGCATCACAGCTGATCAATCCATTTTCGAATAATCGTCGGAAATACTCGTGCGGAAAATACCGTTCCCCCTTCGCCTGCGCATCTTGCCACATCTTCACCAAGTGCGGCTCTAAAATGCGTACGCTTTCATCTTCCGGCAGAAACGTGTCCGTGATGCGCCGCAATCCCGTATCGCGCAACTCCGCCTCTTGTTCTGGTGTCAGTTCGGTGTAGCGGGGGATATAGGCATAATGCGAGTGGGCGACATAGCGATAATATGATTCCTCGTGGTTTGCTCCAGTCGCAGATACGATATGCACCTTGTCTTTGCGGATGAGTTCTGCAAGCATCACACCGACTTGGAAAGATGAGAGAGCACCAGATATCGTTATCATGAGTTTTCCTCCTGCCGCAAGGTGATTTTTGAGCCAGAGTGCGGCTTGCAGTGTTGCCCCGCCGTTGCAGTGGCGCAGTGTACGCATCGCATATTCCGACACATGATGCGCGCTCGACAAAACATCTTCAGTAATTGTTTTATTTGATGAAGGAGCTGTCTCTCCCTCGACAATGAGCTTTCGCAGAGCCGGTGAAAGGCTCTCAAGTTTTTTTTGATCCATATGGATTGATAAGGCCGGTAAGGCGTGGTATGATGAATAAGCTCTTAAACCCTCTATTAATATACACAAATGATGCATTACGGCAAGAGCATTTTTGTAGTACTACCCGCCTATCGGGAGGCAGGCGTGATCGGAGGCATTGTATCAGAGATCCGGAAGCGATATCCGGATTTTTCCATAGTCGTTGTCGATGACTATTCTTACGATACCACGGCAAAAGAAGCAGCGAATGCCGGTGCCCATGTGCTCAAACACTGTATTAACCTCGGGCAAGGTGCGGCCGTAAAGACTGGCATAGCATTTGCTTTGCAGAAAGGAGCAGATATTATTGTGCATATGGATGCCGACGGACAGCATGTCGTCTCTGAAATTGGCCTGTTGCTTGAGCCGCTTTTTGCTAGAAAAGCAGATGTCGTTCTTGGATCTCGTTTTCTCATTGATAAAAGCAATGTGCCATCCCTGCGGCGGCTTGTACTCAAAGCAGGCATTTTGTTTACGTGGTTTTTTTCCGGCCTGCGCTTGAGTGACACGCACAATGGATTTCGCGCTTCCACGCGTGAGGCGGCGCAAAAAATTTCCATGAACGAAAACCGTATGGCGCATGCGTCAGAGATATTGCATGAGATCGTCCGCCATAATCTCTCATACGTCGAAGTGCCCGTCACCGTACTATACACAAAATACTCCCTCCTGCACGGCCAAAAATCCTCCAACGCTTTCCATATTGTCACCCGTCTCCTTTGGCGTAAACTTTTCCTTGAATAATATGGTCATCCAAATCCTCGTCACGATAATGAGCCTGTATGTGGTTGGCAAAGCCGCCACCGCATACTTTCATAAACGGATTCGTCTGCCGGCATTTGTCGTATGGTCCTCTTTTTGGACCGGTATCATCGTATTGGTGTGGCAGCCCAATCTCACTGATCGCCTTGCAGCGCTTTTGCAAGTTGGCCGCGGCGCTGATGCGATTTTTTACATTTCTTTGATTGTAATATTCTACCTATTGTTTAGAATATACATACGCTTTGAAAGGATTGATTCGCATATCACCACGCTGGTGCGCGAAATTGCGATTCTCAATAATCGTTTCGATGACACTAAAAAATAATTTTGTTCTCCATGCCTGCAAAAAAGAAATGCAAATACGACATCATCTCGATCGGCGATGCCACTCTCGATACGTTTGCGCGGATCGATAACGCCTCGCTTCTTTGCTCGCTCAATAAAGAACAGTGTTGGTTTTGCCTCAATTATGCAGAGAAGATTCCTATCGCCGAGTTGAAATTCACTCTTGGCGGGAACGCATGCAACAACGCAGTTGGCTCTGCCCGGCTTGGATTGCGCGCCGCGTTTTACGGTGTCATCGGAGATGACGACAGCGGCCGAAGGATTTTAGATCAAGTGAAAAAAGAGAACGTATCATCTGAATATGTCGTTGTCCAAAAAGGTAAGCCAAGCAACTATTCTGTCGTGCTGACGTACAAGACCGAGCGCACCATTCTTGTATACCACTATCCTCGAACATATCGTTTGCCAAAACTTGCGCCTTCATCGTGGATCTACCTTACATCCATGGGGAAAGGATTTGAGAAAATTCACCGCGATCTCCTGTCACAATTAAAATTAAATGGCACCAAACTCGCATTCAACCCTGGCACGCATCAGCTTCTTGCCGGAAAGAAAGCGTTGGAGCCGGTATTAAAAGTGTGTTCCGTGCTGATTCTTAATAAAGAAGAAGCGCTCATGATCCTTGGCGAGCCGGCAACAACTCCGATAAAAGATATTTTGAAACATCTTCGCACTCTTGGCCCTGACACCGCCATCGTTACCGATGGAGATCGCGGCGCTTACGGGTCTGATGGGCACCGATGCTACTTTATGAAAGTCATGCCGTCAAAAGTTGTTCAGCGTACGGGAGCAGGAGACAGTTTTGCAACAAGTGTTGTAGCCGCGCTATTTCATGGAAAATCGTTGCCCGAAGCGCTCCAATGGGGGACGGCAAACGCGGCATCGGTTATAGAACACATCGGTCCTCAAACGGGTCTTCTTACAAAAGAGAAACTTTTTAAGCGCATTAAAGGCGCGGCATGCGCCTGTAAAGAAATATAAGACCTCTTGAACAATAACCCTTATGCCAATAAAAAAAGTATTTGTCACACGTCCCATCCCGCAAGCGGGAATTGATCTGTTAAAAAAGAAAAAAGAGTTGCAAGTCACCGTGCAGCCCAAACCGATCAATCTCTCAAAAAAAGAGATGAAAAAACGCGTAAAAGGTACCGACGCGATTCTTTCATTGCTTACAAACAATATCGATGGAGAGATTATGGATGCCGCCGGTCCGCAATTAAAGATTATTGCCAATTACGCAGTGGGGTTTGACAATATCGATCTTGAAGCAGCGAAAAAACGCGGCATCATCGTCACAAATACTCCCAGCCCCGAGATCAGCGAATCAGTGGCAGAACATACTTTTGCGCTCATCATCGCACTTGCGCACCGGATTGTGGAGGCAGATAAGTTTACACGTGCAGGCAACTACCACGGATGGGATCCAAAACTGTTTTTGGGGCATGATCTTGTGGGATCAAACCTCGGTCTTGTCGGTTTAGGTAGGATCGGCAAACTCGTTGCTTCTCATGCACTTTGCTTTGGTATGAAGGTTGCGTATTTTGACAAAATGCGCGATCCGCAGTTTGAAAAAGATACCAATGCACGCTATCTCTCTTTTGAAAAGCTTCTTGCCCAAAGCGATGTGGTCAGCCTTCATGTGCCGTTACTTCCCTCCACGCGGCATCTCATCAACACAAAAGCGCTTCGTCTCATGAAAAAGAATGCGTTTCTTGTGAATACGGCGCGCGGACCGGTGGTTGATGAGACCGCGGTACTCAAGGCGTTATATGCAAAGAAGCTCGGAGGTTTTGCACTCGATGTATTTGAGTGTGAGCCCGCAATCGACTGTGATACGACCGACCAGTACGAGCTTGCAAAACTTCCGAATGTCATTATGACCCCTCATACCGCATCCGCCACCGTACGGACACGAGACGCGATGGCGATTTTAGCCGCACAAGGCATTCTCGACTCATTTGCGGGGAAAAAGCCCGCGCATGCCGTCGTCTAGCAACGTTTTTGTTGATGTGGAAAAGCTCGGGTAGCCATCTTTCTATTTTTGTGCTATAATAATAGATATAACGCATAACAATTGCGAAGTATGGTTTTACATTATCAAATAAAAAAACAGGGCTTTACCCTCGTTGAGCTGCTGATCACTATCGGTATTATTGGCATTTTGGCCACTGTCACAGCAGTCTCTATCGGTAACGCACGCGCAAAAGCGCGTGACAGCAAGCGCCTTACTGAAGTTAAGCAGATTCAGAACGCTCTTACCCTTTATCAAAACGAAAATCAGGCTTTTCCCGACAGTGGCGGCAACACTCTGACGCTAGGCAATGGGGCGGGGGAATATGCTTTGTTGTGTAACACTGCTTCTGGCTTTCAAAAGACAAAGGAAGAGTGCGGGGACGCGCAGGTATTTATTGGCACCATGCCGGGCGACCCGCTTGGAAACGATCCGTATTTCTATAAATACAAGAGCGATTCCAACAACCTGAATACTTACCTCATGACGTTTTCTCTTGAAGCCGGCACCGGCAATTTGCAGAAAGGAGTTTACGAAGTCACTCCTGCCGGTATACGGGCAGCTGGAGCACAATAAGTCGGGCAAAACTCAAAGGTCTTGACAAGGATTTCGGGCTATGATATGATACGCGCTATCACTGCCATAGCGCGTTTTCTTTACAATCAAAACGTTTCTGGGTCGGCAATCTGCAGACACGACAAGCATGGGGATGTATTATTCGGCAATCGGGCCCTTGGCTCAATTAACCGGGTTCTACATTTTCTTGTCTGCAGATTACTGATGCAGAAAGCAAAAACTCAACATTTCCGTTGAGTTTTGTTGTTTTAGGGCGCTACTGGACAGGACTTGAGGTGCTTTGAGGTTCTTGGAGGACAGATGCCTCCTCGCGTGAAGGGTCCTGCTGCGGTTCTTCTTCTTGCTCTTTTCCTATCAGACATACAGCCGGCCATACCACATAGCGGCTCCTGAACACATCTTTGATTTTTAGTTTTCCATCCGGGAAATATACGCGCCGTTCAAATACAGTTTCAGCTCCGTCATGGGCGCGCTCCGTGCATTTTTTCTCGCCCGGTTTTAGATCTGTTGTTTCAATATATTTTACACTTGGCGCTTTTGTAATTTTCAGCACTGTCGGCTCATCCACTTCGACGCGCCTTCCATCCGCAACACCCCACAGTTCCACATATGCTTCCGTGTTTTTCACTCCTGCTTGGATTAAGATCGGATGGTCCGTGTCATTTGTAAAACGAAAATCAGGCTTTGGAGAGTAGATCGTGGCATCAAATCCAATCGGCGGTTCGTAATAGCTCACGCGGTATGAGTGGTTTTTACGTTCCACGACAGGCAGTCCGGCATAGGCAACAGCGCGAAAGAGCGTTGTCGACACTTGGCATAAACCCCCTCCGTATTCGGGGATGGTTTTCGTACCCTTAATTACAAGTTCTGGTTTGTATCCGCCGGCTTCATCGATTGATCCGAGTGTAGATACAAGCGAAAATGTCTCTCCATCTTTGATAATGACGCCGTTGATCCGATTCATGCCAGTTGCAATATTATGCCGTCGATTTGAGGGGCTGCCTCGGAAATCTGTAATGCCTTTGCCGATTACTTCTTTCAATATCAGAGCCTCGCCGTCGAAATCAGGCGATACAGCAGGTATGGCTTCAATGGGCAGCTCACTATCAGTGGTCGGTGTTGGTTCAAGGAGTGTCGCAGCAATCATCGCCACGCTCGCAGCTACGTTGAGTTGTTGACCATCGAGTGGCGCTTGAAATGCAACGACTTTCCCATCTTTTATTTCATATTTTTGCTGTTGCGCTTCAATAAATACAGCAGGTACTACGTTTGTTTCAAGATAGGCTTGGATCGCTTTTGTGTCGACAGCGATTCGAGGAAGTTCATTGTTGTTTTTTTCAAGCGTAAGCCAACGAAGCACTTCATTTTTTGATGGCGTATATACGCCATCTTTTGCGCGGAACGAAAAAGGGTATGCTGCAATAATGTCATATACGCGGTCGCGGACAAATGCTACATCATCCTTTCTCACCGCCGCCTGCATTGCAGAAAGGGTGAGTGGTACCGATGAATCTCGGAGGTCTGCAAGCTGCTGCTTCGTTGCAGATATCGCCGCATCCATGCCGATTGCGGACCCATCTTTCTCCGGAACGACCTCAATTGTTTTTTCGTCTGCCGATAGAGTGAAATAGGCATCTTGCGGCTGTTGCTGCTCGTCTGCAAATTCTTTTTCAATCGCTTGTTTTAGCGCATCTTCGTTGATCGTGAATACAGGAGTAACGGTTGTATCTTCTGTGAAAAGGACAATGCGAGTACGGAGATTGTTCACAAATTCATTGCTTCGTCCCACGGCAAATGCGCGATCAAATGTCGCATTGGCATCAAAGGTGATGATCGGCGGAAGTTGTTCGCGTGAGATATCGGGGTCAAGCGAAAGGGGATAGGGCAGGATCCGCGCTTCGTGTGAGCCAAGCCGATAGAGCAATCCTTCCTCGTTGATTCGTTGCTGGTAGGCATCAACGATTGTTTGCACTTCTTCTTTCGTGAGGCCACTAAGCGGGATTGATGCACCCAGCCGTACACCAGGAAGAATTTTTTCCGAATACAAGGAATCAAGCGCAAGGCTCAATAGAGGAGCCGCAAGTAAAACAGCCGCAACAAAAAAAATCGCACCCAACGATACAAATCGAAGCGTGCTTTTCGGGGACGGCTGTTGTGTGATATCGGGATTCCGCGTCTTCTTTTGCGCCGTGAGCTTAGTTCGGCGTATGTTATTCTTCATCGGCATCATCTTCTGATGAATCTTGCAGCGCGATCGGCTGTTGGACATCCCCTTTGGGGAGTACGATCATCATAACACCATTTTTGAAATACGCCTGTACGCCATCTGCCTGTACATGGCACGGGAGCACAATCGTGCGGCTAAAACCACCCCAGTAGCATTCGCGGTAGAGGAATTGATTTTCAAAAATTTCTTCGACTTCTTCTCTTTTCCCTTTGATGGTAAGCATATCGTTGTGGAGCGATATCTCGATATCTTCCGGCCGCGCACCGGCAACGAGCGATCGGATCACGATTGCATCCGACCGTTCGTACATGTCTACTAGAAGTTCGCCGTCTGCAAGTGAAGACCAGATTGAATGGGCGTCATCTTCCGTGTTTGTGGGTGTTATCGGTGCTAGCGTTTCTGCCTCATCCGGCTGGCCAATCGCTGTTTTTTGAAAGAGTGTTGGAAATTTGAGCATAGAAATAGAATTACTTTTTTGCCTTTTGAATGATCGTTGCGATTCTTTCTAATTCTTCGGCTGGCGGCTTCTGTATTTGTTCACCTCGATGCCAGTATTTGCCGCCGTGGTACAAGAGAGGCGCCTTTTCTCGATCTGCCTCCGCAACCTTTGCTTCTCCGATAAACATTTCATGGTCGCCGTATGTTCGATGGTCGATGAGCACGCATTCCGCCCAAAAAGCAACTCCTTCAAGCATAGAAACAGAAAGTATCTGTGCTTTCCGGAAACGATAGCCGAGTTCAGTCAATGCCCGTACCTTGTCAATTTTTTTTCCGGTCTGTCCGCCGGCAATACTTGTAAGCACAGACTGATCATGCGCCGCAATATGAACCCCAAACTCTTTCGTTGCAAGAATGTTATCGCACGTCGCTTTGTTGGGTCCGATAGAGATAGCAAATAGCGCAGGTCGGTATGAGATCTGCTGCGTCCATTCGCATGCCATAATATCCGGACCATGCGGTCCATCGGTTGTAATCAATCCAATATGCGACACAAAGTTTGCGGTTTTTTCATCTCCCCAGGGTATATCCATGCATTTATTGTATCAACAAAGCATGTGGTGTCAACAAAAAATCAAAAAGAAGCCCCGTCACCGAGACGGGGCACGAAAGAGGAAGAACAGTAGTATGTCATGGCTAGATTTCATGCGCGCGGCCAGTCATGATTTGGTCAATCCATTTTTGTAAAAATGCCGCGATCTCATCCAGTTTTCCTTGCGCTTTTTCATCGCCCTGTGCTGCGCGTACCATGTACGACATCATGGCTTCGGCAAGCCATTGCGAACCGAAGAGCGCTTTGATATCAGGGCGCAGCCGCGGCCAGTTGCCACCATCTCCAAACGCCTCTCGACCGTGCTTGAAATGAGTGCCGGCATCAATGGCGCGTTCGATATCTCCGACGAAGCAGTCTCCTGCGTCACCATTTGGCCAGCCGAGCGGTTCCTCGATCATAAAGCGCAAAAGGCTCTGAATCTCGCGAGGAAACTGGAATCGATGCCGAAAAGGTATGAGGATCATGCCGTAGAGTTCTATCTTGTCTTGGGCGTAGAGCGTTTCGAGGGCAGCAAGAACTTCCTGGAGAGGTCTTAAAACCATCACGGCGATCTCTTGGGCATAGACGATGTCTCTTCTTTGCCCCAGAAATTCTTTTTTTTCGTACACGCGACGGAAAATCTCTTCGATCACTTCTTCGAGTGAACGCGTCTTGAGTACTTCTGTATAGAAACGTTGTGTTTTCTGTACTCGTTCTTGTTCTACGGTTTTCTTCGCAGGACAAGAATTTGGATCATCAGCCCCACCGTACGTATACGGCTTGTCCTGATCGCGAAAATCGCAGTCACAAACAAGATGCGCAGCTTTCCTGTCGTCTTCTACTTGGACCCATGCTACTGCGTGGTTGTCAATGTTCCAGACTTTGAGCGGGATGAACCGTACGCCAAAAAGCGTAACTTCTTTACCCACTTCCATAAAAGAGCCTCCTCCAAAAAATATCACCTACCGTAATGATATCATAAAAAATAGAGCCGCGGTACCAGGCGCACCGCGGCAAGAGTAGGATAGATCAAAACTGCAGAAGCCGTGCATGAAGCACTCCTTCCACGTCTTTGACTCTCTGCACGGTCGCTGCCGACGGGATTCCGCTGAAGTCCAAGATATTGTACGCGACAGTCTTGTCGAACGACCGGAGATTGACTTGAGCCTCGATGTTAAATCCTTCGAGTGCCGCTGTATAGCCATGGATGACTCGAGGTACGTTTGCGTTGACGACGACGAGCCGACTCTGGATATCTTTTTCCGGCCGCTGCGTCATTGGCGGAAAGTTTACGGAGTTTTCGATGATGCCGTAGGTGATGTAATGTGCCAGTTGTCGGCACGCCATTTCCGCGCACTTTTCCTGTGAGTCGCGCGTTCCAGAGCCAAGGTGCGGCGTCAAGATCACCTGGTTATGTCGCAGCAGTTTCACAGTGGGAAAATCAGTGAGGTAGGCTGCAACTGTTCCAGCATCGAGCGCGGCTAGTACTGCGTCGTCATCATAGATGCCCTGCCGCGAGTAATTGAGAAGGATGCAGGCGTGTTTGACCTCGTTAAGTTCCACGGTTCCGATGAGTCCGCGGGTAGACTCCAACAGCGGGATATGCACTGTGATCACGTCGGACTCTCGCAGCAATTCGTTGAGGCTGTCGACGATCTCCACATCAAGGCGGAGACGATGCATATTGCGTGGCGTTGCATGCGGATCGAACCCGATGACGCGCATGCCGAGGCTTGCGCCGATATTCGCAACAAGCACCCCGATGTTTCCGAGTCCTACAACACCAAGCGTTTTGCCGCGCAGCTCAAACCCGGTAAATTGGTTTTTCCCTTGCTCGATTTGCGCCGTAAGCTCTTCGTCATTTGCGACGAGAAGCGAACGTACATACGCCGTAGAGCGCGCCGTGTGTCGTGCGTAGGAAAAGAGGACCGCGAACACAAGTTCCGCTACAGCGTTGGAATTAGAACCTGGTGCATTGAACACACAGATTCCCCTTCGCGTTGCTTGTTCGACAGGGATGTTATCTACCCCGATCCCTGCACGAGCGATTGCAAACACAGAAGGATACTGCGAGATGTCCACCTTGGTGCTCCGCACGATAAGAGCGTCGGGGTCCTTCATGGTATTGCCGACCTCGGCCATGCCGAGGAATCTCAATCCGTTTTGGTCGATCTTGTCGATTGTTTTGATCCGATAGTTGTTCAAGGAACACCTCCTTCAAAAACGAAACGAGCCCAGGTCTTGGGCTCGTTTCTGATATCGGTGTTTCAATAGCAAAGACCAGCCCTAGACAGTATGAGGAGAGCTAGAGGAGGAGTTGTGTGTACTGCGATAGGCGATTCCATTCATATATTGAGCTGGTAGAAAAACGTCTTTTCTCTGACCAATGATGAATAGTTCTATAAAGAGGAAACGATATGCTTTCAATACGATATCCCTCGGCATTCGCTTATAGCGGCCTCGAATATGAGACTGTAAGACAAGTGTTCTACAGTCTCATATTCGAATCTTATCAAAACTTTGGATGAGAGCAAGTGAATAACTATCTCTTAGAGATACGCGTTCAAACCGCCTTTTGGCACAAACGTCGCGGCAAGCGACGTGCGTACGCATTCCCGCAAATCGCTCTCGTTTAAGATGTTTTGTTTGCGCAGCATCGCAAATTGATTATTGAGATGCGCCTCTTCAATCATTTCCGGCCAGTCTGTATTGATTGTGAAGCGCACTTTATGTTCTTTCAGTGTTTTGATGCAGTGAGAAAGTTCATCGAAGTTTTCGACAGCTTTTGTTGCAATGTTTGACATCGGGCATACTTCCAGCACGATATTTTTTTGGATAAGCCGTTTCATGAGTTTTTTATCGTATGCAGCTCTAATGCCATGCCCGATGCGGTCTGGCTGCAGATATTCAACAACTTCCCATAAATCATCAGAGTCGGCGTTTTCACCGGAGTGGATCGTTATTTTCAATCCAGCCCTTCGTGCTCGTTGGATCAATGGCCGATAATTTTTAATCGAAAATCCCTTTGGCGGATAATAGTTTGCAAGATCGATGCCGACAACTCCTCGGCGCCGATACTTGATCGCCTTTTCGACAATGATGGCATTTTTCTCAAACGAAAACTGCCGGTCCATACAAAAGATTAACCCCGCCCGCAACGTTGGATACTGCAACAGCGCCTTTTCCATGCCGCGCAACATCGCCATGATGATATGGTCGAGGTCTTCTTGCCCGCCATGATTGTGTTTCATGGGATTATTGCGCAACTCGATAAGCGAAATGCCGCTTGATCGGTACGCGCCGCTCATGATTTCAAAGGTTGCGGTCTCGCAAGCGAACGTACCAGAGGAGAGAGGGTCAAGCAAGGGATGGTAGATGGTATCAAAGTATTCTTTCAAGCCCATCTTTCGTTTATCTGAAAGCGTGATATATTCGATGAAGCGATGATAGTCGCGTTCCGGCAACTTAAAGCCTTGTTCATGGGCGATTTCCCAGTAGGTGGTTGGGCTTACTGACGCGCCAAGATGGGCGTGGAGGTCTACCAGCGGGAATGAAGGAAATTCTTTTGACGTCGCGTTGGATCGAGGCATACTTTTTGGACATCATGATTTGTTTTTGTAGTGTATCGCAGAGGAGTGTTTGGGGCAAGGGAAAACGGCCATTGCGATATACTCACTCCATATATCATGTGCATTACCACATAAGCAATGCGTAGTATGACTGAATGGCTATCAACACAGTGTCCGATCTGCGGGGCGCCACATACAGAAGCAGATCATTTGCAGAACCTGCCTATTGAGCGTAAAGAAGGCAAGGGCATTTTTTCTGTCCAAGATGCGCTCCTTGCAATTACCGGCAACCCCATCCGATTAGAGACAGAAAGGGATGTTTTCAATGATGAAGATACACAGCCGAGAGCATTTCTTACAACGAGAGGGATATTCTATCTCGATCATAAAAATCGAACCTGGCTTACATCGAATGGAGAAAGATCGCCTGATCCACACGCTATTGAAAGTTACCTACACTTTGAGCGCGCCGTTAACGCTATACTCAAAAAGTATCTCCCCCAAAGTTATGATTTGCTCGAAATACGAAATTGGCATTATCGAAGAGGAGATCCGCCAATGCCGAGCGATCCGCGGTTAGCCACCATCTATCAGGAACTTCTTGATCGATTGCGACAGCTGCCGCTCAAGCAACTTGCAGAGCTTGCCCCCTGGGATATGACGCAAGAACGCAGTCGCGCCGTTCTTCTGCCTGCGATCGAAGAGCAACTTGCCGATCGAGTAAGCACGATCAGTGCCGGGCATAAGCACAGGGGATCTCAAGTGCATTTGATTGCATCTTTTTTTGAAGGACGTCTCCTCGCAGAAGACGGCCTGGAGACAAATATCAAAAAGGCCCTTCGAGGAAAACGTATTCTTGTCCTTGGTGATGACATAGGAACATTGTCAGAAGTATTGCGTATCTTCGGCGCCCGAGCGTATGGGATTGAGTATGACCGTAAGGCAGCGGCATTTGCACGGTCAGGGTTGTTTGCAGAAAACCTCAAGCCCCAGAGGCAACTCATCGAAGGTGATATCAGGCGTCTTATGAATCAAGCATCACCGCTTTTTGAAGAAATCAAAAAGATTGGACCATTTGATATGATATATTCGAGAACAGTACTTCCGTATATCGGTCTTCATGGTCTGCCGGGCTGGCATCGTCTTTTTGCTCAACTCGATACCTTAACGAAACCGCAAGGGCTCAACATTCACGGAGATTGTCCGGGAGATATAACGACATCGGATCGAGCAAAGACTCTTTTGTATGAGATTCAAAACAACAGCCACGATTCGCGACAATCCTGGGCGCATGAACAATATAAAGAGATGTCGCAGAAATACGCCGCGACTTCGTCGATGTTTGTTATGCGGCATGGCTCTGAAGCGATTGCTCATACTGTTCTTCAAAGGCTTGGAGTTACATTGGAGGAGTAGATGAAGAGTCTGGCCACAATATAGAACAAGAGACGCCTTTCAAAGGTCTCTTGTTTTTATGCTATAGATGCCTACTATGGCTCGTGTTTGATATAGGTGTTCTTTTCTATAGCAAATACCAGCTCTAGACAGGTGATCTAGAGCGAGAGGATGAAGTAGGTATTATGTCATGCAAGTGGACAAGTCATACCAGATCATCTGAGGAAAGAAACGCATCCAGCCGATCCGAAAGCTTGGCATCTTCTCTTTTCACCTTTTCGATATATGCTTCAGGGTCTTTGATAAAATCACGTATTCGCTCTCGGTCAAGATTGCTTACGACCACTTCATCATCAATGACAATCGTATTGCGTTCAGAGCATCGGCCGCAGCATGAACAATTCGCAACCACCACGTCTTCATCTTTGTATTGCTCCGTCAGACTCTTTTGAATCTCTGGCGCAAACAGCTCACACGATGGACCATTACAGACTGCAATCTTTTTGAATGAATGTTTCATGTGCGATACTATTACATGGTTTCACATAATTTGAAAGGGCTCGTGCACAGCATCAGAAGATGTCCTCCATGTACGCAGCGACTTCCTCGATGTTTGTCATGCGCCACGGCGCGGAACGCCTCGCACACGAGATTTTTGAAAAGATTGGTTGATTCTCATCCTTTCTTCTTCAACCTGAGAAGACACGCCTTGTGATAATTGCTCAAATTCCCTATTGCGGGGGTGAAAGTCTATCGCTTCGAATACATTTCGCGTGACTCTTCTCGAATCGTACGGTCAAGCATAATTTTGATGAGGGATTGATAGGGAACATCGCGTTTTTGCGCCATGACCTTAATTTCCTCAAGCATCATCTGTGGGAGACGGAGCGAGATCGTCTCGGTTGAGGGTTTGAGCTTTGGGAATTTTGCTTGTCTTGCCTTCATCCAGTCCACATATTCTGTAGAATCGTGAGTATCCCAAAATTTACGTTCCGCATCCTCGTTTTTGAAAGATGGAATTTTTTTAAGAGATTTCTTCATAGATTTTTCTTTCTAATCTGCTCATTGGTCGAGCAGAGATTATACGAATAAGTCC
>JACQSB010000003.1 GCA_016206175.1 Candidatus Uhrbacteria bacterium
GCGGAATTGGCAGACGCGCACGACTCAAAATCGTGTGAGGCAACTCATGTGGGTTCGATTCCCACCTCGGGCATTTGAATAAAACGAAAAAGAACGAGGAGCTTCATGTTTGGGATATATAAAAAAATTTTTTCAACACCAAAAACGGTAATTGACATCAGGTCCCTCGGCTGCGAAGATATTGAGCTGATCGGCAAAGGGATCAAAGAAAAAATCAAAAAACTTTTTAAGGGTTCGCTCGCTATCCGCGCGGTTGATGCCGGTTCTACCAATTCTTGCGAACAAGAACTCACTGCGCTTTTCAACTGTTTTTATGATGCAGAGCGATTCGGAATCCATTTTGTTGCCTCACCAAGACATGCGGATATGCTCATGGTGACCGGTCCGGTCTCCAGGAACATGAAGCAAGCTTTGATACGAAGCTACGAAGCGACCCCGACGCCTCGCATTGTTGTGGCTGTCGGTGATGATGCTATTGACGGCGGGATTTTCAAAGGGTCTTATGCCGTTGCAGACGGAGTTAATAACGTTATTCCGGTAGATTTTTGCATTCCGGGCGATCCACCTTCGCCAAAGACAATCCTTTGCCATTTGCTTAGGATTCTTCAAGCACTCGATGTGAAAAATGACTTCAAATAATTATGCTTGCGGTCTCATCACAATTAGCATATTTCGTGTCCCTCATGTTATTTTCAATCGGAGCAGTCGGTTCTTTGATTGTGATGAAGAGAAACACGCTGGCAAATATTTGGGGCAATACATTCGCAGTTTTTGGATCAATCGTCGGCTTGGTAAGTGCCGTTGCCGTTTTATTCGGATCCGGATTTTCTTTTAGCTTTGAAACCTCGCTTCCTTTTTTGAGCCTATCAGTGCACGTGGACAAATTGTCCGCGTTTTTTATTTTTGTTATTTCACTCATCGCAGCGGTTGCCTCTGTCTATGGAATCGGATACGTCAAGCAGTACTATGGAAAGTATAATATCGGGGCGCTTGGTTTTTTTTACAATGCGTTCATCGCCGGCATGATAATGGTTGTCTCCGCGCAGCACGCATTATTTTTTTTGGTCGTATGGGAGATCATGTCACTAGCTTCGTATTTTTTGGTTATTTTTGAAAATAACGAGAGCAGTCATGTCCGTGCCGGAACTTTGTATTTTGTCATGACACATATCGGTACGGCTTTTATCACACTGGCTTTCTTATTGTTATACAGCGCCACAGGATCTTTTGACTTTGCAATGATAAAAGAAAACAGTGCCGGCATCACCCCGTTTATGAAAGATGCCATCTTTATTCTTGCCTTGATTGGTTTTGGGACAAAGGCGGGCATTATTCCGCTCCATATCTGGCTGCCGAGCGCGCATCCGGCTGCTCCGACCCATATTTCAGCCCTGATGTCAGGAGTGATGATCAAGACCGGCATCTATATGTTTATACGACTTTTTGTGGAGGTATTGCCAAACACCCCCCTTTGGTGGGGGATTGTCGTGCTCATTATTGGTGCGGTTTCTTCATTGCTTGGCGTGCTTTATGCAATCACGGAACACGACATCAAAAAATTATTGGCATATCACAGCATCGAAAATATAGGGATTATTTTGCTCGGATTAGGCAGTTCGCTTATTTTTCTTGCGTTTGACATGAAATCCCTTGCCACGCTTGGTCTTGTTGCTTCGCTTTTTCACATTTTTAATCATGCCACATTCAAAGCTCTGTTATTTTTGGCAGCTGGTTCTGTAATCTCAAAAACGCACACCCGGAATATGGAAGACTACGGCGGGCTTATTAAACTGATGCCGCAAACCGCCCTTTTCTTTTTAATCGGGGCGATGGCAATTTCAGCGCTGCCGCCCTTCAATGGATTTTTCAGCGAATGGATGACGTTTCAATCGTTGTTTGCCGGCATACGATCTGCGGATACATCAGTGCAATGGGCATTTATTCTGGCAGCCGGATCATTGGCTTTCACCGGCGGACTTGCCGCAGCGTGTTTTGTAAAAACATTTGGTATCATTTTTTTGGCGCGACCGAGAAGTGAACATGCAAAGAGCGCTCACGAGTCAAGCGTAACACTACGGTTCGGCATGGCTGTTCTTGCACTATTGACTCTGGCTATCGGATTATCGGCTGGTCCGATTGCCGTAACTCTTTCAAAAGTGGCCGGAGATTTGAACGCTTTTGCTGGGCAGCCGCCGGCTTTTGCGGCGGATTGGAGCGCGATAACGCTCGTAGATAATTTTGCTTCAGTTTCTGGTTTGCTGATTTTCGCCATGCTTACCGCTTTTATTTTTATTGTATTTTTCGCCGTTTCTATTTTCACGAAAAACAGGAAGGTGCATATCGGACGCACGTGGGACTGCGGAACAAATCTGGATTCGAGAATGGAGATTACCGCGACGGGATTCAGCCGTTCTCTTATCAATATTTTTCGAGGCGTACTGAAGCCGACAAAACAAGTGACGATTGAATACCGCGATGAACATATGCGCTATTTTCACGTCACCAAGACAGTCGAGTTTGGCATTCGAGATATTTACCAAAATTATTTTTACGAGCTCATTCAACTTCTTGTCGCAAAAATATCCGAACAGATGCGGAGAATGCAAAGCGGTAATGTGAATGTATATGTCGCATACATCATAGTGGCGCTCATCACGCTGCTTGTAATCATGAAGTAGTATGATTATTACTCTTTGGATAATTCAATTAACATTGATACCGGCCTTTTCGCCGCTTTTTCTTGGTATTGTCAGGAAAATAAAAGCGAAGTTTCAGAATCGAACCGGTGCCAGCATATTTCAGCCGTATCGGGATATAGGGAAATTATTCCGTAAAGATGAAGTAATAAGTGAAGATGCCTCCTGGATTTTTAGGTTCGCCCCGTACCTTATTTTTGCAGTGACAATCAGTATTGGCGGGAGCATTCCTCTTTTTACAACGACATTTGCTGATACACTCTTTAACGATTGGCTGGTAGTGGTTTATTTACTCGCATTCAGTACTTTCTTTTTGGCTTTGGCTGGAATGGATGCCGGCAGCGCTTTTGGCGGTTTTGGCTCAAGCCGGGAAATGACCCTAGCTGCTTTAACAGAAGGGGGACTCCTATTTTCTGTACTCGTATTGGCGTTTTTGGCTCACTCCACAAATCTATTCACAATCGCAGACACCCTTTCCTCTTTACCTTTGTTCTCTTTTGCGCCGGTACTTTTTGCCTTTGCCGCGTTTCTGATCGCCTTGCTTGCCGAAACAGGTCGCTTTCCATTTGATAATCCGTCTACCCATCTTGAGCTTACGATGATCCATGAAGCAATGGTATTGGAATATTCAGGCAAGAGATTGGCTTTACTAGAGTGGTCTGCTGCGAATAAGTTCCTTATCTTTCTTTCGCTGGGCGCTAATATATTTTTTCCGTGGGGAATAGCATTTACTACAGATTTGGCTGACATTTTTCTAGCTCTTATTTTGTTTTTTGCCAAAGTAGGTATCCTTTGCCTATTTGTCGCTGTTCTCGAATCGAGTATTGCCAAGCTTCGATTCTTCCGGCTGCCGGATTTGTTATTTACCTCTTTTATTTTAAGTATTATTGCCATCGGTTTGATTCTATAACGCGCATGGATATTCTCTCGCCGCAATTGTTATATTTTCTTGAAACGATACTGTTTGCAACGGTACTGTCGATGCATCTTGTTAAGAAAAATTTTGTTATTATATCGCTGTACTCGCTGCAGTCTTTCATAATCAGCATTCTTTTGTTTTCAGCCACTCTGCGAGAAGCCTCGTTGCTATTGTTAGGAGTAGCAGTGGCAACTTTTTTCATTAAAGTAATCGTTGCGCCTTATTTCTTTTTTCGGCTGATAAAAAAAATTCGATTACACTTTTTAGTTAGCACTTATTTGAACGGGCCACTGATTTTGATCGTGTTGGCATTATTGACCACATTCTCACACTCGCAGTATTTTAAGCCGCTTACTATCCTTGCGCCGGGAAACGAAAACGCTCTCCTTTTAACCGTAGGGATGATATTTATTTCCGTATTTTTGATTATCAACCGGAAAGGAGCCCTTTCTCAAATGGTGGGGGTGTTATCCTTGGAAAATGCGATAGTCTCTTTCGCTTTTTTAGCTGGCCTTGAACAAGCCCCTGGTCCGCAGCTGGGAATTATTTTTGAAATCGCGCTTTGGGTGGTCATCGCGACCGTGTTTGCTTCGATGATTTATCAACAGTTTGGGTCGCTTAACGTAGCTGCCATGGTAGAGTTAAAAGAAGACTAATCCCTATGCTGATTACTCTGATTCTCATCACTCCCTTTGTTGCCTCTCTGCTTTCCCTGTTTGTTCAAAAGAAAACAGGGATGTTGCATTTTTTGGCTATTGCCGCGTCGGTTATGGAGTTGATGGTTGGCGTTGTCATAGCGGCAGAGGTTATGAGAAATGGATCCTATTCGCTCGATGGTTTGTTTGTGGTTGATGCTCTGGGAGCTATTTTGGTATTGACCCTCGTGATAGTCGGCGCAATGGTTTCTTGGTATTCAACGGGGTATCTCAAAGCGGAGGCAGCAAAAGAGATTATTGGTTTTCACCGAGTCAGACAGTATTTTGTATTGTTGCATTTATTTCTTTTAGCCATGTTTTTTGCCATCATGACGATCAGCCCCTTATTTATGTGGATCGCCATTGAGGCAACAACGCTTTCTACCGCCTTTCTCATCAGCTTCTACCATAAACCATCAGCACTGGAGGCAGCCTGGAAATATTTGATCATCAATTCCGTCGGGTTATTGCTTGGATTTCTCGGCACCTTGCTTTTCTTATACCCCGCTATTCAGGCCGGATTTCGTGGGTTATCAACCTGGCAAGGTTTACTGGACCAGGCAGAAAGTTTTGATCCGGCTATTGCGAAAATCGCGTTTATCTTTGTGATGGTCGGCTACGGGACAAAAGTGGGGTTGGTACCGATGCACACATGGCTGCCGGACGCCCACAGCAAAGCGCCGGCGCCGATCAGCGGCTTGCTTTCCGGTATGTTGTTGAATGTCGCTTTTTTGGCGATCCTGCGGTTTAAGCAGCTTGCCGATGCAGCAGTCGGAATATATTTTTCGCAGAGCATCTTGATATTTTTTGGTATCACTTCAATTGTAGTTGCCGCATTTTTTATCTTTGGACAGAAAAATTATAAACGGTTGCTCGCATACTCCAGTATTGAGCATATGGGGATTATTTCTCTCGGTTTCGGCTTTGGCGGCACCGCCGCTTTTGCGGGACTTCTTCACATGATATATCATTCATTCGCGAAATCACTGTTGTTTTTGTCAGCAGGGAATATTTTGCTAACATTCAGTTCGACAAAAATAAAAAAAGTGAAGGGCGTGCTGTCAGTTTTACCGGTGACAGCGATTCTCTTCATGATTGGCTTTTTAGTAATTACCGGAGTTCCTCCCTTTGGAATTTTCATTACCGAATTCTCGATTATATCTGTTGGGATACAGACATATCCAATTGTGACAATTATTACGCTGTTCGCGTTAACGTTGGCGTTTGCCGGGTTCTTGCGTCATGTTGTGGGTATGATCTTTGGCGATAGTCAAAGAAGAGTAGTAAAAGAAAAAGCGGTTTCAATAGTGCCAATAGCTGTTTTGGCATTCATTCTCATTGTTTCGAGTGTGTTTATTCCCCAAGCGATAAGTACGCTAATCACTGCTGCAACCAGTGCCCACTAATATGACAGTGGATCAAATCAGAGAAAAATACATTTCGAAAAAGTACGAGGTAAAGCAAGACGGCAATGTACTGTCATTTCAGGTCCCGCCAGAAGACATTATCTCTGTGTGCCGGCAACTGTATTTTCACCCATCATTGCAGTTAAAAACGATCACTGCCACTGACGAAAGAAAAGCAGGAATCGGCTTTCGGATTTTGTATGCTTTTGGCGTACCGAAGGAGAATATATTTTTGGTCCCCTTCATTGTATTGAACGGAAAGGAGGAATTTCCGTCTTTAACAAGAGCAATTCATGAAGCTTCTATTTATGAGAGGAAAATTCGATCCCTTTTTGGCTTAGAGCCGGTCGGTCATCCGAACCCCCGTCCGTTGCTATTGCATGAAAACTGGCCATCAAATATTTTTCCGTTGCGCAAGGATTTTCACTGGCAGGAACGACCGGCAGAAGCGAATGGCACATATGAATTCCGAAAAGTCGAAGGCGAGGGCGTGTATGAGATTCCCGTTGGTCCGGTCCATGCGGGGATCATTGAGCCCGGACATTTTCGGTTTAGCGTTGCCGGCGAAGAGATAGTATTGCTGGAGGCGAGATTGGGTTTTACTCATAAAGGCACGGAAAAGCTTTTTGAAGTTTTTCCTCTTGGAGAAAAAGTAACATTATCCGAACGGGTTTCGGGCGATAGCTCATTTACTCACTCAATGGCTTTTTGCCAAGCACTGGAAAACTTGTCTGAAATTGAAATTCCGAAACGGGCAAACTATGTGCGGGTCATATTTTCAGAATTGGAACGATTGGCAAATCATTGTAATGACGTTGGTTTTATCATGTTGGACACAGGTTACAGTTTTGGCGGGACGCATGGCGCTCGTTTGCGCGAGATGATTATGCAATGGAATGAACGATTAGCAGGAAGCAGATTTTTACGCGGGCTCAATTGCATTGGGGGAATCACAAGAGATATTTCAGACGAAATGTGCGGCGAATTACGCTCTGCGCTTACAACGATGCGCAAAGATTTCAGCGAAATGATTGAAATCTCTGAAGACAGCAGCACGATGTTAAATCGTCTTGAAGGAACCGGAAAATTGGATCGCCAGATTGCAGCTGATCATGGCATAATCGGCATCGCCGGACGATCTGTTGGGCTTGAGCATGATGCCCGCAAAGAATATCCGTATGCGGCGTATAACAATTTCGATTTTGAAATTGCGATGGAAAACGCTGGTGATGTCCGCGCCAGATTCAACGTACGCGTTAAAGAAATCCATTCATCATTTGAAATCCTTGATCAAGCTTTACGAAGTATGCCATCCGTAAAAGATATCGCCGCAGATAAGAAAGTGGAGTTCAGAAAAAATAGTTGCGCTGTGGGAGTGGCTGAAGCATGGAGGGGCGACGTTGTTTATTTTGTCGTCACTGATGCAGATGGCAAGATTTCTCGAGTTGATGTTCGCGATCCGTCATTCTTAAACTGGCACGTGCTCGGCCATGCCGGCAATGGCAATGTTGTTCCCGATTTTCCGCTCATCAATAAAAGTTTCAATTTGTCCTATTCGGGATATGATGTGTAAACATTCAGAAGATATCGGAGTTGTAGGCTACACTGATTTTGACAGGCCGCTAATCTATCCTTCATTAATTATGCAAATAGGAAACCTGCAAACATTTGCAGGTTTCCTATTTGCCGAGGGCTCGATTGCCTGCAACTCTCGACTCGCCGACGCTCGCCTCGGTCGCAGGCCGCCCCTCGCGGTCCCCGCTTGTGCGGGGACATCGCTGCGGTCTTCAATTCTCGACGCGACACAAACTGTTGTGTCGCTCCCTCTTCCAAGAAAGAACCTGCCGTTGGCAGGTTCTTTCTTTGCCGAGGGCGAGAATTGAACTCGCGACGCAAGGATTTTCAGTCCTTCGCTCTACCACTGAGCTACCTCGGCGTAGCATGCGTGTTAGTATATCAAAGTCTTTTATTCATTCAAGAGCGGGTAAAAAAGGAGCCCGGATCGGAAGACCCGGGCAGGGCGGTAAGGCGGCGGTAGGGTGTCGGGGTCAGTTCAGGGGGAAGTAGCCTCCATCGATGTTGATCCCTTCGTCCCGGGGGACGCTGGGATCGAGCTTCGTCGTCCGCCCGTAGACGGACTCCTGGCCGACGATGACCTCCCCGTCATCCTGTCCTTCCGTAGCTTTCCTGTCTTTCATTCTTCTAGCTCCTCCTAGTCGGTTTAGTCGGTCGGGTAGTATTCGTAGCCGTTCCCGAACTTGCCCGGGAAAGCATCGGGGATGTTCACCTGTCCTTCATTTGATCCACTATCTTGAGGGAAGACGGGTGGCTTGGCCGGCCATTCCGTGTCGAGGAAGTCTTCCTGCTCTTGCTTTCTTTGAGTCATCATCACTCCTTCTAAACGTGGGATGGATATTGAGGGTTCTCGTTTTATTTTTGAATTTGCCAGCGGTGAGGGGCGGAGGGGATTGAGTCAGGGGAGGGGGTTTAAGTCGGTGGATTCCTTGGGCCTTACCTTAACGGATTAATAATCATGGAATGATATCCCTACATAGCAGGGATCCATATTATGAAATTTTTCCGCCAGATGCCCAACAGGGGCGCAGGACAGAGTGGCATCCTGTACCCTCGTCAGACATCCAGTGGTCATCCGTTTTTGTGAAAGAACGATAGAGTTCTAGTATTTTCATACTATGTCATACAATTTTTCAAGTCAAGAAAATTCTGTGGATAAAAAGTGAGCCTGAACGAAAGGAGTTCAGGCTCTTGGTGACAGGGATGGTTTAGGAAGTTACCAGCGTAAAGCTGAAAGGAGAGGACCCGCCCAAATTGAGCGGTAGGCAGGTCCTCTCGCGCCGGTGAGGGGCTCTTTGTCGTTTACCAACGTGGGGGCCGGCCATTACGGATGACGCGGCCGACCCCCAATGAAAGGAGGTGTTAGTCAGTTACCAGCGATTTAGGGATCAGCGGGAGACACGAGGCCTCCCGCTGTCCTTTGGGGGGTCTTTCGTCAATATGCCAGCGGGCGGCAAGAGAGCGGATTTTCCCTCGTTGTTCGCGGCAGGCCTCATGCCTCCGCGTCGGAAAACCATTGCGTCCCTTGCCGCCAAGAGCCTAGTTGGAGGTCACTCCGAGAAACCAGATCGCTCGGAGGATCGGTAGCAGTGCTATGTCCTCCACGTTGTTGCGGATATTAGTGGCGAGATCCATCGGCAGAGCCGATTTACTCGCCGCATGGGCGTAGAAGGTAGCCCTATCCGCTTCAGAGAAGCGTGGCATCGGGAGAGCTTCTTCGAGTTGCTTGTGGATCGCATCGCGGAGTGCGTTAAGTTCATCTTCTGGGTCAATGATTACGACCGTGACAATTGCTTCAGCCTGCATTTTTGTCCTTTCTTATGGTTTGCAAGCGTTCCTACGAATCCTACTAGACAATCCCAATCCATCCTTGGATTGGGTTCACCAACCATCTAGCACCGTGGACCCTCCAACGGGGAAAAAGGGGTTTGTCATTACCTGCGAAGGCAGGAATCCAAACCCATCTTTCCCCGTTGGAAGTCGCACAAGCATGCTATCGGTAGGAAATAATAAGATTCTATTACCCTGTATTGTAAAGAACGATTCGTCGAGAGCATATCATACCATGTTTGGCTGATATGTCAATGATTCATGATAAAACAAGAGCCGTGGCGAATAGTGCCAACGGCTAAGAAGATTGCGTTTGCTTGGCGGCAAAGATGGCGTGTTCGCGAAGGATGTCTTCCGCGATTTTCTTTGCAGCGTTCACAAAGATATCTGCCTCATTTGGATATAAGGCAAACTTATAACTCTTTGTGTTTCGAAAGAACACTTCGCCACCGGCTACTTCGCCATCGTAGGCGAATTCAATGCGTTCATCTTTGCCGAAAAACGGTTGGACGAACACGGGGATGATAACAGCCGCTTTTTCTTTCAGAGCGGCTACTTCCCAAGCCCCCACGGAATCTTTTTCGAGACGCTCCCCGATCATTTGCCCAAGTTTGGGCGTCTTGCCATAGGTCCCTGTGATAAGGACCGCGAAGAGCGTTACAGGCATGATTCTATTCGCCGGCGGCTGATTTCCTGGTTCGGGTAATGGATCGGCTTTTTCCGATGGCGCGTTGCCATCCTTGGGGCCATATCCTGAGCCTTGTCCGCGTCTTATGCCGCGGATCGGAAGCGAGCCTCCAGCAGTCCGGGAAGGCGAGTTGCTGCCCGTATTGAAGATCAGCGCCAGCGCCATTATCAGGACGCCAGTGCCGACGATCATGCCGAGTGCGGCAATGATATTCACCAGCATCTTATCCTCCTTGTCCTGACTCGTACTGACACGTCCCTTTTACACAATCTTTACATTTTTTGCAAGCATTGCAGGATTTGTAATCATTCTGCACAATAGAGAGCAAAAGTCCTTTGAGATATATCCCATGGAAATGATAATGTTCGCTTTGAGGCATTGACAGTAAATTTTGCTATGATACATTATTGAAGAATATGCGACACAACAATCAAATTTTTAACCAGCTTGTTTCTCTTCTTACTGACACCCGATCAGCTGGTTTTTGCATTCTGTAGACAAAACACTCCACATACAAAAACATTTTTACGGGCTGATCACTTACGATCAGCCGGTTTTATTTTTAAGCAACGTATGAGTCGGTATCCTCCCTAATAAAAAGCACACAAAAATCATAACCGAAATCCTTGGCGGGAGAATCGATCAGTTTTTGTGTGCCTTTCTTTTTTTATCATACCTTGCGATGCCGCGCAACGATTTTTTCCGATGAACGCATAGAGCCCACCTAGAAAATCCTAGGCGTTTTTCGGAGGAACATGTTCCTCCCGCCATGGTGTCGGCATGTGCCGTATTACCTGACGTCGTTCTTTGAACGGAGGGTTGTAACCGTGGAGAAGAAAATACGCATCGGAATACGCGGTCTCGGGTTGCTGGGTTTTCGCATTGCGCGAGCGGCGCAGCTATCATCTGATATGGAAGTTGCCGTCGGTGTAGCGGTCCCGGATAAAGCGCTTGATGAGTTGCTTATACGCGTGGAGTTCCATCCGCAAACGCGCCAAGCGCTGCCTCGGAAAATATATCTGGCAGTGCCGCGCCACATCGGGAGGGAGTCCGATTTCGTCAAGCAGTACAATGCGAAACAGCGGATCATCCATTTTGAAGGAGTGAGCCAACTGTGCTTGCGCAATGAGTGCGACTGCATTGTGGATACGGCGTATCCTGCCGGAAAACAAGATGCGGTGGTACAGCAATACGCCACGTTCCCCGGGAATATTATCGTGCAAGACGGAGCGTTTCCGGAAGGTGTCTTGATTGCACCGCCGGTCATCCCAGCGGACGGCATGCGTCGCGAGCCCGGCAACTTGTATCGTATGGCTGACTGCATTCTTTCCGGTGTAGTGCCACTGATCAACGCGTTGCACGAAACTGCGTCCAAGATCAGCCTGTCTCTGTTAACGCAGTACAACGGACGCGAACCGGATTACTTGATCGCCGAGCGAGCGGGGGCTGTATATGTCCGGCAAGATATTCGCGAACGAGTTGAGCAGGACATCTCGACTCTCTTTCCGGAAGTCGAGGTGGATGTGCAGTCCGTCATACAGATACCAAGCCTTTTGCATTACCAAGGGACTCTAACCATGCATTTTGCATCGGGCATGTCGCGTCAGGACGTACTCGATGTGCTCGCTCACACGCCACGGATCTGTCTGCTGCCGACAGGAGTGTCTTCCACCTATCCGATCAATCTTGCCCGCAGCATGTGTGATTCGCTTCCTTCGATATTGGTGTTCTCCGATTCGGTGAGTGTGAGGAACACGGCAGACCAATGCATTGTTCGCATCATCTTTGCCATCTACTACCGTACGGCGGCAGTATACTCAAATCTCGATGCGATCCGGATGCTGTGCAACACCGATGGGTGTAAAACGCCGATCGACATTATGAGGCGCACCGATAAGGAGGCAGGGTTCTAACATTCAGTGCCCGTAGGCATTCTACGGGCACTATTTTTTATCCTCTTTATTTCTTTTAGCAGGTCTGAAACCGATTGCGTATTGAGCACATCTGTTTTACTGCCCCATCCGCGCCGTACCTGCGCAACGCCAAGGTCGAGGAACTTACCATGCTCCGGTGCATGCGCATCAGTATCAACAACGAGTTTGACACCATGTTCTATCGCCAGACGGATATGCGTATCTTTGAGATCAAGCCGGTCGGGGTAGGCATTTACCTCAAGCGCTACTCCATAGTGCTTTGCTGCCTTGATTACTTTGAGGATATCGACTTTATAGGGTTCTCTTTTTTTGATCAGCCGACCCGTCGGATGAAACAAGATATTTACCAGAGGATGTTTGAGCGCGGTGATGATGCGCGCGGTCATCTCTTCTTCACTCATCCCAAAATGCGAATGCACCGACACACCGACCAGATCAAGTTTTTTGAGCGCCGTATCAGCAATATCGAGCTTGCCATCTTTCAAGATGTTGACCTCTGCGCTTTTGAGGATGCGAAATTTTTTCTTCAGGAATTTTTTATTCAGCGCATCAATTTCTCTTGCTTGTCTTGCTAGCCCCTTTTCGTCCAATCCCCGTGCCACTGTAAGGGACTTGGTATGGTCTGTGATTGCAATATAGGATAGTCCGTGGGCAAGCGCCGCATCTGTCATTGCTTCTATCGAGGCAGTTCCGTCAGTCCACGATGTCTGAACTTGTAAGTCACCTTTGATGGAACCGTAGGGGATGAGCCGCGGGATGCGTTTTTCCATTGCGGCTTCGATCTCGCCTGACACGGTCCGTATTTCAGGTGGCATCCATTCGAGACCGAGTTTGTGGTACACCTCCTCTTCGGTTGCGCCGGCAAGAAGTTTGTTTCCTTTGAAAAGCCCATACTCGGAAAGTTTCCATCCTTTTTCGATGGCGATTTTTCGCAGCTCGATATTGTGCTGTTTGTCTCCGGTAAAATAGAGCAACGCTGCGCCGTACTCTTTGTCATGTACGACTCGCAAATCAGCATCAATGCCAAGCGAGAGCCGCACATTTGCTTTTGTGGCGCCGGAGCCGTAGATGTGCACGACTTCAGGAAATGAGATAAAGGCATCGATCATTTTTTGCGGCTCTTTGGAGGAAGCAACTATATCAATATCACCGATCGTTTCTTGGCGGCGGCGGAGAGAGCCGGCGATGGCGACATGCCGCACCCCCGGTATTTTTTTGAGCCGCACTTCGATTTTGCTAGCGATCGGCAAGATGTCGCCCAGCAAAAATCTCCCTTTGCTTTGCTTCAGAAACTCAATACTTTTCAAAATTTTGCGTTCTGTTTTTTCGCCAAAATGCGGAAGCGCGCGTAGTGAGCCGCTTGCCGCGGCTTTTTCTAAATCATCGCGCGTTTTGATATGCAGTTGCGTGTAAAGCGTTTTGATTGTTTTCGGGCCGACCCCTTCGATTGCCGTGAGTTCCTGCACATTGACAGGCAGCTTTGTTTTGAGTTCATCGAGGTAATGCAGCGAACCAGTCGTTACGAGCTCTTCGATCTTTTCTGCAATGCCACTCCCAATGCTTGGGATTGATTCAAGACCTTTTTGACCCTCCTCGCGATAGATGTCTGTTGCTTCACGATCGAGTGATGCGATGGTTGCCGCTGCGCGGCCATACGCACGAGAGCGAAATCCGTCATTACTTACATCAAGGTATTCGGAGATTTCTTCAAGTATTTTTGCGATCTCGGTGTTGGTCATATGGTTAGTATACCATACCTGCTAATAGCGTTCTGTGGTATAGTTATTCATAGAAGCGTATTCAATGGTGAGTACGCAGATACCCGGAGGATTGGGTATGGGTTCTTTGATACGTTTTAGCGTGATTGTAGGCACTGCATTGGCGATTGCAGGATGCGGACTATTCGACGCAGTTTTTGCAACACCAGCCAGTTGTGGCAATGACGTTGCCGCCTTTCATCGCACAGGCACTGTCACCTGTGGCCGCATTACCTGGAAACTCCATCCGCGAGATGCACAAAGACTTGGCAAAGAAGCATTCGCGTATTTTCAAAAGTATGATGCCATGTATGAAGCCATCCGTGATATCACGGGCAATGAACCGGCAAAACCGGTGAGGATACTGGAACAATGCCCCAAGGACGCTCCATTTTGGGAAGATTGTCCAAACGGGCGGCTCGACCTGTATAACCCCATGTTCGTGCGGCACGTAAATCCCGCCACACAGCCACTCTTGGAAGGGCTCTACAAGGCTACGCCGTGGATCCCAACATGGACAGTATACCATCCCGAGTATGTCACCATCTATGTTGGACGTGAGTTTTTTGAAAGCGTGCTTCCGAGGCTCGCTTCCGATCCGCGGCATCCGATGTACACATCGCTCGGACACGAATTTGGACATGTGTTCGGCCCGTCCAACACGGATCCGTATCCCTACTTTTGGGATCCGTCATTCGTGGAGAGTTTCGCGTCACTGTGGGGCGTGGATCTCTACGTGATCCGCCAAGAGCTCCTCGGTCTGGAGCAACACTACTGGCACGACGGATACTGTCGCGCGCTGCACGGCTTCAAGAATTGGAATTGTCCCGATGTATTTACGTTTGAAGAGTTCGCACATCCTCGTGCATACAACTTCATACAGGAATACAAGAAGGCAAATCCAACCGGCAGAAAGGTACATCCCTACACCGCAGAGCTTCTCATCCACTTGTATCGGCAGTGGTACGACGAAGGCCGTGGCAAGGAATACTTCCAGGGTCTCCGCGCTGTGCTGCGATACTATCATCAAGAGTTTCGCGCTCCGCGGCACTGGAAGTACGCGACAGACGACAGGACCATCAGCGAAAAAGTCAGCCTGTTTGTGTACTTGCTGTCCGTACACACCAAGACTGACCTCGTCGACCAGTTTACCGAATGGGGATATCAGTTCTCCCCGGCAGTACAGACTCACTTCATGGCAACAAGGAGAGAAGGATACAAGCATGAAGTTATTACCCGTTACGTCGCTATGCTCGCGCCAGACCGGTAGGGCGTGCAAGCCTACAATCAACTCTTTTGCTCGGTGGTGTTTCTCTGTGCGCCGCCGAGCTTGTTTTTTTTATTTCTTTCGGTATACTCCTACCATTACATATTTAGTATGCCGCAATACAAAAGCATCATTCTTTCCGGACTTGCCGGTTCCGGCAAATCAACTCTCGCACGTGAACTAACCAAGCGCTATCGCTGGCCGCTCGTATCTATTGGCGATACCTGGCGCGCATTATGGGCAGAAAAATATCCGGATAAAAGCGTTTCGTTTGAAAAATATATTGAGTCTTTGACGCGAGAAGAAGATCGGATCATGAATGAACGCATGCGCGCGACGTATGAAAAAGGGAATGTTATCGGAGATGCGCGCTATGCTGTCTGCTACAAGGGTATATCGAATACCTTACTTGTGTTCGTCACCGCATCTTTAGATGTTCGTATGGCTCGTGCCGTCGGAGACCCGAAGTATGTCGGCAAGTCTGAAACGGAGGTGCGCCAAATCCTTTTGGACCGCGAGCAGCACGAGGTAGCGGTCTGTAGGGACCTCTTCGGCGATGATTACCGCGACTCTTCACATTACCATCTTACGGTCAACTCGGGACTGCTTACCTTAGACCAGGAGTTGTCTGTCATAGCAACGTTGGTGCCGATCCCCGTGTATATCATAAACTAGGTAAGGGAAACCGCTTGCGGATTTCTTTCTATGAGATATACTGCATCGTATGTCGCGGGGTGGAGAAGTCTGGCATCTCGCTTGGCTCATAACCAAGAGATCGTGGGTTCAAATCCCACCCCCGCAACAAAGAACTTCTCGAAAGAGAAGTTTTTTGTTGCGGGGGAGCACCAGAACTGCGTCTGTTGCGTCGGGATTTGAAGACCGCAGCGA
>JACQSB010000006.1 GCA_016206175.1 Candidatus Uhrbacteria bacterium
AAAAAGAAATTGATGATTTTCTTAAATCTATTTATTCTTCGGAAGATAAAGCGTTAAAGCCAGATGCGTTATCAGGCAATGGTTTAGAATTATCTGCGTTTCGAAAACATACCCTCGAACGTATCCATTCTGCCATTCGACGGCAACTTGCTTACCTGAAAGGGAAACAAGGATCTTTTTCTGCTACGGCTCCTGACGAGCTTGCGACAACAAAAGAGGCATTGAGCAAAGCAGAAGCATATTTTTTTCGACTTTTATCTGATGTAAAAAAAGGCATCAAAGGAAATCGAAGGCAGCGTCAGCGTGATACAGATAGACCCTCGGCTGATGTTTCCCATACAGGAGCTGCTGCCACAGGAAAAGCTCGAGAAATAATACATCCTCCTGTCCCCGAGCGTCCAATATTATCGCTAGATGAATTAAGTAAGATTGCGCGAGAAGCGCATGAGACTGCCCAACGCGCTCTTGCTATCCGAGAAAAAATAGCAGCTATACGCGAACAAGCTACAAAACTCACAGGCGCCATCTCTACTGCGCAGAAAAGAGGACAGAAATTAAAAACCATGACGCCATTTAAGGATGACACACAGCGAACAGGAGAGTCTTTGATATCCAGAGGATTATTATGGGAACATGTACCTAAAAATGATCGAGCACGTATGGCACAGCTATATACAGAGCAGATGCGTGAATTACAAAAAGCTGTGGATGTCCTTTCAAGAATTGATGCTCCATCCGCAGAAGAGAGACGGCGACTCGCAGAATATCAGAAGACACTGGAAGGAGTCGACGTTATCGTGAACCATGTTCTAGTCGAGTATGATAAGCAATGGCACCAAAAAAGGGATTTGATGGCAAAAAAAATCGAAGCGCGTGTGTCGGAACGCATCCACGCATTGAAAACGGCAGTACTTGATAGTCTGCGGGACCCAGGAATACTAGCGCGGCTGCAAGAAAGCCATCCTGACATATTGGAAAAAATTGACAATGCTGTTCCCGGCCTCGTTGCACAAGCGCAAAAGCAGATTGAAGCAACAGGGCGCGGCAAAGAACATCAGCAGGATTTCTTTCGAAAACTTGTTGATAGAATTACGGCACCAGAAGGCGGCATTGATACGTATCTCACCATACAATCGGAACTCTTTGGTAAACTTGATAGTGCTCTTTCATCTCTAAAACAGCGGGAAATGCAGGGTAAGCAAAGCGAGGAGGCGAGCGCGAGCGAAGAGACAAGCGAGCTTTGGGACGCTATCGATGACTATACAGAAACAAAAAACGTCAATTCGCCTCGCCTTTTGGATCTCAAATCAAGATTGCTTGATATCATTGCCCAGGATCAGACCTTGCCGGAAGGGGGGCACAATCGTTCCAAGACGCTTGAACACTATCTCCGTATTATTCAGCGGATGGATTACATCTCTTTTCTCGCAACCTTGCAGGCATTTATCTCGGAGCTCAATACAGCAGGGATTTTTGAAAAAAATATCCCCGACCAAACCGAGAGGCGCAAGATCGTACGTAAAGTTGCCGCATTTATTGACAATCATGACGTTTTAGAAGCGCTGGCGGGCGATGTGTTAGAGGTTGCATCCGAATAACTGTGGATAATTTATATTATTTCGCGACTCTTCATGCTATATACCGGGGACAAAGATAGACATTTTTCTTATAAATAAAGCAAAAAATGGCTAGAGCCATATTTCACCGGCATTTATTGACTCCATTTGTGATTCATGCTATACTTATTTTAGGATAGGTTTGAGACCGTCTCAAAATCCTATCCTGTTCATTGTAAAACTTGAAAAATGTTCACCGAAATCCTTTCGATGAATGTTTTTCTTCTCTACTTTCCCTTATTTCAGGGTAAGCCGATCACTCTGAATCAAAAAAACAAAAATAAAATCGGTGACCCGGGCTCTCATTTTTTATACTGCATAAGTATATCGGGACCCATTGGCACCACGGAAAGGTAGAGAAGTAGCTTTAGGTCGGCGAAGCGTCCAGACCTTGGGTACGTATCTTTTCATCTACCTTACAATGGTGGCTGAAAAGCAGCTCAAGCGTCATTAGGGCGCATACGGCAAAAAACTATATCCCCTTCCGGGTGAAGGGGGGCGCGTATGCGCCCCTTGTTGTATCCAGATGAAAAAAGATATTGTCCGTCCTCACGATAGCAAGTATCTATTATTGAGAACCAATATTTATGCCACTCGATCCAAAAATTTTATCGGAAATCAAAGAAAAACTTCTTGCAGAAAAGGCTCGTTTAGAGGAGAAGCTAGGTAGTTTTGCCAAGAAATCAGGTATACAAGCGGGACAGTACGATACCAAGTGGGAAGAATATGGAGATGATGAGGAGGACAATGCGGCTGAAGTTGCCGCATACGGGGATTCGTTAGGGTTGGAACAGACCCTGGAAGCAGAGCTGGCTGATACCGCAGATGCTCTCAAAAGGATCGAAGCAGGCACATATGGAATCTGCGCATCATGCGGTACTCAGATCAATCAGCAACGTCTGCTTGCTCGACCGCAATCCGCACTCTGTCTTGAGTGTAAGAAGAAGGAATGACGCAGAAATTTCCGAAGCTACTTCTGGCGCGCCTTGGCGCGCTCTTGGTTTTTTTATTACTCAATTTTTTATTGAGCGATCTTGCGCTCGACGACATACAGGTTGGCAATACGTATGACGATACGGTCGTCGGATACGCGCCCATGATAAACACGTCATTTTTCTTCTTATCGTTACCGTCTTCTGCCACACTCTCTATCCAGTGGTTTTTTCTTGCTTTTTGTTTTCTTCTCGCTTTCTTTGTTTTTCGGAAACGAGGTTTTTCTGACGCGCTATTGACTGAATCATGGTTAGCTATCGGCGTGATTCTTGTTTCAATGATTTTCAATTTTTGGCAGCGTCTGTCCTTCGGTGGCGTGATAGATTATCTCAAAATCGGTCCGACAACATTTAACCTAGCCGATTTTGGCATTATCGGAGGTGCAGCTGTATTGTTGGCGCGTGTTTATTTTTTTCGGAGGAGTGAAGCGTAGTCTAGGCTCATGGCTTGCCGTGCAAGCTCAAGCGTTGTTTGCGCTTCATGTGTTGCTCGTTTGATGCCAGTCGCGAGTATTTCTTCAAGCATATCGTGCTTCCTCGCCAATGCCGCTCGTTGTTCTTGGATCGGCGCAAGAAATTCAGTCAAAATTTCGATAAGGCGTTTTTTTAGGGCAACATCCCCCACGTGCCCCTTTTTGTATTTTTTCTTCCAGTCATCCAACTCATCTTTGTCCTGCAAAAACGCATCAAGGTATGCAAACACGACATTGCCTTCCAAATGTCCCGGATCCGTCGCATGGATGCGCGTTGGATCTGTGTATGCTTGCATGATTTTTTTTCTCACATCATCGGGACTGTCTTTGAGAAAGATCGCGTTGTTTCTACTTTTGCTCATCTTTTGTCCGTCGATTCCCGGCAAGCGCGGGAAGGAGCCGAGCAATGCTTGCGGTTCCGGAAACACCGGCGAGAATAACCGATTAAATCGCCGCGCAATTTCTCTTGTATGCTCGATGTGTGGGAGTTGGTCTTCTCCGACTGGCACGAGATCGGCGCGTACGCACATGATGTCAGCAGCTTGAGATATCGGATATCCCATAAACCCATAGCTCATCTCTTTTTTGCCGATCTTTGCCGCTTTCATCTCATCTTTTACCGTCGGATTTCTTTGTACCTCCGATACGCTGACGATCATGGAAAAATACATGGTCAGCTCTGCGATCTGCGGTATGCGGGACTGAATGAAAAATGTGGATTTGTCCGGATCAAGGCCAACCGCGAGCCAGTCAAGCAAAATTTCGCGGATATTTCCCTCGATTCCCGCTGTATCGGAAAGGTGATCCGTCAGTACTTGATAGTCGGCGATAATAAAAAAACAATCGTACTCATCTTGCAGCTTCACGCGGTTCATAAGTGAGCCGACATAATGGCCGATATGCAATGGACCGGTGGGCCGATCGCCGGTGAGGATGCGTTTCTTTTTGTTGTTCGTATTTTTTTTCATATTACAAATGGTATGTTAAACAAAGCGCCGCTGTCAATAATCTTGCCTTGTATCAAATCGCGAATCGTGCTATAATTATACTATATTTATCTCTTAAATATAAGAGTATGGCACGCCATTATACACGCGGAGAAGGGCACATTCCTCCCGGAACTATTGAACCAAAAGAAGGGCAAGAAAAGCTCAAGTTGGTAATGGAAAAAGTGAAAAAAACCGCAGAAGCGGAGCAAGAAAAAGCATCAAACACATTGCTTGATCGGCTCATTGCAAAAGCTGGCGGCATTGAAAAGGTTAAACAAATGCTTGCAAACCGTGAGGCGGCACATCAAACAAAAGAAAACGGACCATCTATTTTGCGCGATGCACAGCGCGAAGAGCTGGCACGCGGCGAAGCGGATGCGAAAATTACACAATCAACGCGAACAGAGTATCAGGTTGATGCGTCGCATCCTGATCGTATACTTGCCGAGATTACAACAGGACAGGACGGCGCCACAAAACGCGTTGACTATACGTACAATGGTTTCGGCAACATTTTGCAAAAAATCACAGAGGAGATGTCTGGCGATGCGAAGTATAAAACGAATGAACGGTATCGTTATGATAACGACGGGACTACCGTCATCGAGGAACATAGTACACGGGCAGTACTACGGTCCGGACACGAGCCCATGGGTTTGTATAAAGATGTCCTATACCTGGCGGATAGCGATGAGAGAGTACAAGATCCTGCGGCATTACAAGATCTCGGGAAACAATATTCATTTATATCCGTAAAGGATACTAACGGTAGGGTTGTATCCGAATACGGCAGAGGTGGTTATACTGATAAAAATAATGCCGGAGAATACACGAGCAATGCTGCGAATACGAGGAAGCAATTTACCCATGACCTGAAAGGGCGCGTCAAAACAGAAGAGTCATACGATAAAGACAAACTTCAGTTACGGTACTCTTATATGTATGAGGACCGTCCTGACGGGTCGTATACGAGAACTCGCAAAGATATCACTCCCGGGAAAAGTACGCCGAATGCAGATAGCGTACAGCAATATGACAGCAGTGGTCGACTGGTTGCGGAACAGAATTACAATGGCTATATCATCAGCGAGCGTTCCTATACAGCCGATGGAAATCTTGCGCGTATTGCTCGTCGCGTTTACCATTCAGACAAAGTGCCGATGCACGAAAAGGCAGGATGGCAATATACGGAATATTCGTATGACAAAAATGGGAGAGAAGAATCAATGACACAGAAAGCGCGGCAGGATCGGTAGGATCTATTGCGACAAACCAAATAATGCGTGCTATACTGCACGCATTATTTTTCTTTCTCTCCTATGCCGTCGCGCGTGTACTCCGCAGCAGTGACAGGGATGTCATCAGATATTGTCGAAGTCGAGTGCGATGCCGGCACGGGACAGTTTTATTTTATCCTTGTCGGTTTGCCGGATACGGCAGTACAAGAGTCGCGCGAGCGCGTACGTACCGCACTGAAAAATAGCGGCTATCTGTTTCCGCGCGGCCGCGTGACAGTCAACCTCGCGCCGGCTGACTTGCGCAAGGAAGGACCTGCGTACGATCTGGCGATTGCAACGAGCATTTTGTTTGCTGATCCGCATGGTTTGGGAGCTCGATATCAAGAGATTTCTGATGAGCTTTCTTCGAGTCTCATCCTCGGTGAGCTTTCGCTTGAAGGTCGTGTGCGGTCGATTGCGGGCGTCCTGCCTCTTGTCTGCGCGGCAAAAGCGCACGGTTTCTTACGTGTTTTCGTGCCGCAAGCAAACGTGGCGGAAGCAGCGCTCGCTGGCGATATCGCAGTCCATCCGGTGGCAAGCCTTGCTGATTTGATTGGGCATATTACTGGCACAAAACGGATAGATCCATACATACCATCTCAATCAATCGAAGCGTCGAATCAACCTTTGCCGCACACGCCGGATTTTGGACATATCTGGGGACATGAATCTGCGAAACGCGCTCTCGAGATAGCTGCTGCCGGAGGGCATAATGTGATCTTGAATGGTCCGCCCGGTTCCGGAAAGACGCTTCTTGCCCAATCGCTTGCATCCATTCTTCCCGATCTATCCATAGAAGAATCTCTTGAGCTCACGAGACTGTATAGCGTTGCAGGCTTGCTGCCCCCTGACCAACCTTTGGTGCGAATACGTCCTTTTCGCAAGCCGCACCATACCGCGTCATACACCGCGATCGTGGGAGGAGGAAGTATTCCTCGTCCAGGTGAGATCAGCCTCGCGCATCACGGCATATTATTTCTCGATGAGTTTCCCGAGTTTTCCCGCTCGGTACTCGAGGCGTTGCGCCAGCCGTTGGAAGACGGGTCTGTGACAGTCAGCCGTTCCGCTGGCACTGTGACATTCCCCGCAAAAGTGATGGTCGTGGCTGCGAAAAATCCTTGCCCTTGCGGGCACTTTGGCTCACTGCAGAACGCTTGTACTTGCTCACCGCAATCTATCAGCAGATACGCAAAACGGATCTCCGGTCCGGTGCGTGATCGTATCGATATATTTCTTGATGTGCCGTGTGTACCGCTCGAATCATTGCAAGGAGCGCATGCGGGCGAATCATCGGCCGACGTGCGCATTCGCGTGCAAGTAGCGCGCGAACGGCAGCGGCGCCGATATGCAGGCACTTCCTATACTGCCAATGCCCATATCCCATCTTCATTGGTTGACGGCATGTTAACGATTAACCCAGACGCACGTTCGATGTTGGTAGCTGGCATTCAACGCCTCGGATTATCCACCCGCGCGTATTACCGCACGTTGCGGCTTGCGCAGAGCATCGCTGATCTTGTCGAAGATAGTGTTGTTGCAACGCCACATATTGCAGAAGCATTGCAGTACCGCGAGCACTAGCTTTACTTTATATAAGAAAGCGGGTTCTGGCGTCTGCCGTTTTTCATGACCTCAAAATGGACATGAGGACCGGTGGACCAGCCGGTGCTTCCCACCATAGCAATGACTTGGCCTTGTTCCACATATTCACCGGATTGCACTAATAGTTTTCGTGAATGAGCGTACCGTGTCTGGTATCCATTACCATGGTCTATTACTATAGTATATCCATATCCGCGCTGCCATCCGGACAAGATGACCTTTCCTGCGGCTGCTGCAAGAATACTGTTTGATGTAGGGCCGGCAATATCCACGCCAGTATGTCGCCACCCGAAATACTGGGTGATGCGCCGTGCGGTCGTAGGCCAAATAAAAAGCCCGGCTACTTTCTGTGACGAAGGAGACGGGAGTATTGCGTCTCGAATACGGCCCAGCAATGTTGGAGAAGATACGCGCGTACGTACGGCAGGCTGTGTAGCGCCAGGCAGTATCAATATCTGTCCGATCTGGAGGCTATGCTCATTAGCAAGTTGATTTGCCCGTACGATTTTTTCAATATCGGTATTGTAGGTATTCGCAATCTTGCCGAGCGTATCGCCGCTCCGTACCGTGTACACAAGTCCGTCAAGCGGGGGAATCGTTAATTTTTGTCCTACGCGCAGTACTGATCGATCAGTCAAGCCATTCGCCCACAATAACGTGATCGCTTTGAGCCCGAAGCGCCCCGCCACCGTACTGATCGTATCTCCCTCCCGTATGATGTAGGTTTGAATTTTTTGAGAAAAGGGCGCTGCAATCTCGCCAGTCGGGATAATCGGCTTAATGATTGCATCCGGATAAACAGCCACTTGCGAAGGGAATACTTCCGGAGCGATTGTTCCGTTATCAGAAGGTTTTTCTTCCGGGATCGGAGCCGAACGCACCGCATCTGTATTGAATTGCTCTTGATCCTCTGGCACTCCTACATCAGGGATATCTTTTGCAAAGAGGGGACTATCGCCTTCTGCAACGATATAAAGAGCTAAGATATTATTCGGTTCGAGGAAGTCACCGTCATAATCCAAAGCGGATGTACGGGGCAATAACGCGAGCACAGCCAAAAAAAGCATTGCGAGTGTCCGCAAGATGACTTCCATTTTTGGCGCGAGAAGGATATGCCCCGCTGTTTTTTTTTGTGCCGATAGTGTTATGCGAAAATGTACAACGTGGCCGTACAGCCATAGGGTCGGAGGGGCAAGGAAACGCCAGACAACGCTTGCCGCCGGTCTTGTGCTTTCTCCAACGATTGCTGCTACACGCCGCGTTCCTTTGATGCAACTCTGAATGAGTCCGAAAAGAAAAAAGATGATTTTTTTCTTGATAAATTGCGTATGGTATATGTTATGATAGAGGAGCTCGGGATTCAAACTCCGAGCTCTTATGCTAGGATACCCATGCCGCACCCTCTAGTCAACCATTCTCCATCCCTATGCTATCGTCGGATCTAGAACATGCAATCGCAAAAACAATAGCTTTTTTTGATGTTTTTTCGTATCCCGTGAGCCTTGCGGAGATACGGGATTTTTTGTTGCAAGGCCCCGGCAATGTCAGTACGGCAGACATCATCGATGCCTTACGAGATTCCTCTTTTCTTGCAGATATCATTGCATGCGAACGAGGGTACTATCTTTTGCGCACCAGGCAAGATTTGGTGGGGATTCGAAATCAGCGCTATCGGATTGCCGAAAAGAAATACGGTCGCGCCTTGAAAGCGGTACAGATTATTGCACGCGTGCCATTTGTCCGGCTTATATCCGTGGTGAACAGTCTTGCGATGAGCAATGCTGATGATCAGAGTGATATCGACCTTTTTATTGCCGTCCAGCCAGGGCATGTCTGGACCGTGCGTTTCATCGTCACCGCACTGCTGGATATCATGGGGCTGCGTCCAAAAAACGACAAAAAGAAAGACGCAATCTGCGCGAGTTTTTTTGCATCTACGGATTCATATAACATGGTCGGACTGCAGATCGCTGATGACCCCGTCACCGGACTCGGCGATAGCTACCTTGCATGGTGGGTGTCTCGATGTATACCTCTGTATGATGAGGGGGGCGAAGGCGAAAAATTTTTTCAGGCAAATGAGTGGGCTGCCTCTCTCTTTCCTTATCGCCGCTTTTACCTTACCGGCAGACTTCGAAGAGTGAGCATGGGGATCGTATCTCATAGTATCAAGAAGAGCATTGAATGGTTTCTTGCTCTATGTGGCGAAGGAGCAGAGCGTGCTGCGCGCGCGATCCAGTGGAAAATCCTTCCGAAGGCATTACGTGAGATTGTAAACAGCGATACCCGGGTTGTTATGACTGATTCCATATTAAAGTTCCATCAAAACGATACTCGTTCAGAGATTCGCGACCAATTCATTGCTACCTGCAAGAAGTATGGCATCCGTTTTTAATACTTTCTTTTCTCTCGCGTTCGCCGCACTGGCTTTTTTATTGCCGCTCGGCACGGTTTTCATCGTTCAGAACGCGGAATCACAATATGAACGTGTGCTTGTTACTGCAACCGACATCCTACTTGTTGCCGTCATCGTTTTTGGCGTTCTCTTCTGGATACGTTCCCGAAAACACGATCCTATGCTTCGCAGAATCGCTGCAATTCTTTTCGCATTTCTTGTGTTTGCCGCAATTTCGTTATTCGCCGTTCCAGAACTCTCCCTTATTCAATTTGCAGCTTTCTTTCGGCTCGCCCTAGCAGTGTGTGCAGCATGTTTTATTGCAATTATCCCTTCTCAAAAGAATATGGCGTTTATTGCACTAGTTATTGCCGGCGTGCTGCAAGCAGGATACGGCATTGTGCAATTTGCAACACAACAGATTGACCCGATACCATGGCTTGGGGTTGCGTCACATTCTCCTTTCACGCTTGGCGACGCGGTAGTCCAGACCGCGCAGATGCGTTTTCTGCGCGCTTACGGCAGCTTTGTCCATCCGAATATTCTCGGAGCTTTTTTGGGTGTATCTTTTTTTATATCCATCTTTTTAGTGCGGACCGTGCAAAGAGCAGCATCTCGAGCTGCGCTGATAGGGAGCGCGCTTATCATCACTGTCGGCGTACTTCTTACATTTTCCCGCGGAGTATGGCTTGCGCTCGCTGTCGCCGTCATTGTTTCCTACTGCATCGATCGGTGGTATGTACGGCGATCGCCGTCTTCGCCGCAAACGAAAAACGACTCTCTTCAGATTTTTACTATCGGCGTTCTCGCAGTCTGCACAATTTTCATTTTTTTCTTTTCTGATGTTGTTGCATCTCGGATCGGCATTGCAGGCAATGCGCGCCTTGAGACGCGATCAGTGAATGAACGGCTCACATCGATAGGTGATGCCATCTCCATTATCCAAAGCAACCCATTTGGCATCGGCATCGGCAACTACGTTCCCTATCGTATGCAGCAGGATCGTCAAGCAGGATCGCTGCGCCCGCATTACGAATATCAACCTATACATTCGCATCTGCTTCTCATTCTTGCTGAAGTCGGCATTGTTGGTTTTGCCGCAATTATGGTGTTTTTCTTTGCTGTTTTTTTTGTAACACGACAGCGTGTCCTTGCAGCAGAATACCAACCGGCTTTTCTCGCATTGATAATAGACATCGGCGTGTTTCTTTTTGTGAGCGGACTCTTTGATCACGCCTATTGGACAATACCATCCGCAATAATTCTTTGGTGGTTTTGCATCGGGCTCCTTCTCCGCAGCCGCCCATGCTGATATGACAGTTTTGAGAGACTCGAACTTATCCCCACCCCCCCACATCATTATGGAGTATACTTATTATTGCATTACGAGGGAATACGATTCCCTTTTTCATCTTTCCTATGAAACAAACTCGACTGCCATATATCCTCACTGCAGTTGTCGCATCTATCTTCGG